>JANOAQ010000638.1:0-2950 GCA_031411195.1 Burkholderiaceae bacterium
GTGATGCTGGCCGGCATCAGCCACGACCTGCGCACACCGCTGGCCCGCCTGCGGCTGGAAACCGAGATGAGCGTGGCCGATGAAGAAGCCCGCGCCAACATGGCCAGCGACATCGACCAGCTCGACGCCATCATCGACAAGTTCATGGACTACGCCCGGCCCGGCGAGACCCATTTGCGGCCGGTGCTGCTGTCGAAACTGATCGACAAGGAGGCTGCATCCTTTCGCGATCCGTCCGAAATCCGGATCACCTCGCGCGTGGCCATCGACCTGGAAGTACTGGCCGACGAGGTGGAGCTGGGCCGCGTTTTTGCCAACCTGTTCGAGAACGCCCGCCGCTACGGCCGCACCACCGATACCGGCATCGCCATGGTGCAGGTGAGCTATGTGCGCACCGGCGGCTGGGTAATCTGCACCGTGCGCGACAACGGCCCCGGCGCGGCGCCTGAAAAGCTGGGGCAACTGACCACCCCGTTCTTTCGCGGCGACGCGGCCCGCACCGCCGCCACCGGCGCCGGCCTGGGCCTGGCCATCGTCGACAAGGCCATGCAGCGCATGGGCGGCATGGTGGAAATAGCCAACGCGCCCGAAGGCGGCCTGATCATCCACTTGCGCCTGCGCCACGCCCGTCCGGTCAGGTGAAGTGGCTGCGCAGGGTGCCGATGGCCTGCCCCTGTGATTCAGGCCCGAATTTCAGTGCCTGAAGAGCAGGCAGACGGCGCGCGCCTCGATGGCCCGGCCCTCGCCTACCGGGCCCAGCTTCTCGGCCGTCTTGGCCTTCACGTTCACCTGGCCGGGGGCCAAGCCCAGCAGCGCCTCGATGCGCGCCACCATGGCCGGGATGTACGGCGCCAGCTTGGGCGCCTGGGCAACGATGGTGCTGTCGATGTTGACGATGCCCCAACCCGCTGCGTGCACCCGCCGTGCCGCTTCGGCCAACAGCACGCCCGAATCGGCGCCCTTGAACTGCGCGTCGGTGTCCGGAAAGTGCCGCCCGATGTCGCCCAGGGCGGCGCCGCCCAGCAAGGCGTCAGTGATGGCGTGCAGCAGCGCATCGGCGTCTGAATGGCCCAGCAGGCCGTGGCTGTGGGCGATGGTGATGCCACCCAGCACCAGGGGCAGGCCGGCGACGAGCTGGTGCACGTCCCAACCTTCACCAATGCGCAGATCGGGCGCGGCCATCACGCCACCTCGGGCCGCAGGGCCGCAGTGATCGGACCGGCAGTTGTCGGGCCGGCAGCTATCGGGCCGGCAGTGGCCAGCAGGCGCTCGGCCAAATCAAAATCACCAGGCCAGGTGACCTTGAAGTTCTCGTAGTCGCCACGCACCAGGCGGGGCTGGTGGCCCAGGGCCTGGACCGCAGCGGCCTCGTCGGTGGGGCTGGCGGCATGCACCGCGGCCAGGGCGCGCTCCAGCAAGGCCAGGCGGAACATCTGCGGCGTCTGGGCAGCCCATTTGCCGTTGCGGTCGACCAGGCCGACAGCCCGGTCAGCGCCGGTGCTGGCCCCCTCGCCTTGCTGCTTCAGAGTGTCGGCCACCGGCAGGGCCAGCAGGCCGCCCACGGCGTCATCGGCACAGGCGTCGATCAGCCGGTTCACCCACTCGGCGCGGATCAAGCAGCGGGCTGCATCGTGCACCAGCACCCAATCGTGGGCTTGAGCGCCACGCGCCCGCAAATCGGCCAGGCCGTTGGCCACCGTCTGTGCGCGGCTGGCGCCACCGCAGCGCGCCACCCAGGTCTGGTCGCCGGTGAAGCCGGGCATCAGTTGGTCAAACCGGTCGTCATCGGGCGACAACACCACCAGCGTGGCGGCCAGGCGTTCAACCTTGGCCAGAGCGGCCAGGGTGTGGGCCACCAGCGGCAAACCGGCCACCAGGGCGTACTGCTTGGGCCCCAGGGCACCCGATCGGGCGCCGGCACCGGCGCAAGGCACCAGGGCAAAACAGCGGGGTTCCGGGACGATGGCATCTGAACTCATGGGCCGGATTCTAGAATTGCATCTTCCACGCCCCCGAGCAAGCGCTCCGGGGCGTGTTGCCGTTTTCCCGCCCAGCACCTGCCCAGCCCCACCGCCCCCATGCAATTGCCCACCATCGCCGCTGGAAAGCGCTACACCCTGCCCCGGCCCACTGGCTCGGCCGATGCGCTGCTGCTGGCGCGGCTGGCCCAGGCCAGGGAGGCCGAGAAGCGCGTGCTGGCCATCGTCACCGCCGAGCCGGCCGACACCCAGCGCCTGGCCGACGAATTGCCCTTTTTCGCGCCGGGCCTGCGGGTGGCCGTGTTCCCGGATTGGGAGACCCTGCCCTACGACACCTTCAGCCCCCACCAAGACCTGATCAGCGAGCGCCTGGCCACCCTGTGGCGCATTCACTCGGGCGAGGTGGACGTGGTGCTGCTGCCTGCCACCACGGCCTTGACCCGGCTGGCGCCACCGTCGTTTCTGGCCGGCACCACCTTCCAGTTCAAGCAGAAGGCCAAGCTGGACGAAGCGGCGTTGAGGGCCCAGCTGACCCTGGCCGGCTACAACCACGTCAGCCAGGTGGTATCGCCGGGTGAATACGCCGTGCGCGGCGGGCTGATCGACCTGTTTCCGATGGGCTCGGCGGTGCCTTACCGGGTAGACCTGTTCGACAACGAGGTGGACTCGATCCGCACCTTCGATCCCGATACCCAGCGCAGCCTCTACCCGGTGCCCGAGGTGCGGCTGCTGCCGGGGCGCGAGTTTCCGATGGACGAAGCCGCGCGCGCCACCTTCCGCGCGCGCTGGCGCGAAAAGTTGGATGGCGACCCGACCAAGAGCCGCATCTACAAGGACATCGCGTTGGGGCTGGCCACCGCCGGCATCGAGTACTACCTGCCGCTGTTCTTCGAGCAGACGGGCACCATCTTCAGTTACCTGGGTGGCGACGGCGCCGGGCCGCCCCAAGACGGCGCGCTGCCTTCGGGGGA
>JANOAQ010000639.1:0-2815 GCA_031411195.1 Burkholderiaceae bacterium
GGCGCACCGAGCCCACCACTGTGCCGCCGTTGGCCTTGATCACCGTGCTGGTGTCGTTCTGCAGCGCGGTGCCGAAGGCATAGTCGGCCGTCAGGAAGTACCAGCTCTTGCCACCACCCTTGACCACCGCGCCGCCCGTGCCCTTGGCCAGCGCCACGGTGTCGTAGGCCCAATGCACGGTGTAGGGGCTGCACTGCTCGTTGGTCAGGGCCGAGGTCGCCGGGCCGACGGCCAGGAAGACCTTCTTCTTTTCCCTGGCGATGGCCGACATGGCCAGGCCGGTACTCGATGTCGTGCCGCCCACCAGCATGTCCAAGCCCTGGGTGTCGAACCACTCACGGGCCTTGGCAGCGGCCACGTCGGCCTTGTTCTGGTGGTCGGCAAACAGGATCTCGATCTTCTTGCCGTTGATGGCGCCGCCGAGCTCGGCAACCGCCATCTTCATCGCCTCGACGCCGCCCTGGCCGTCGATGTCGGAGTACAGGCCCGACATGTCGGTGATGATGCCGATCTTGATGACGTCGCCCGAAATCTGGGCCTGGGCCGGCGCCACGGCACCCAGCACGGCGGTGGCCGCCAGCACACAGGCGGCCTTGAGTTGGCTGAACTTGAACATGTTGGATCTCCTGGGGAAAAATGCAGCGCCGATCAGACGCCAAGGTACTCGTGAAGACGTTCTAGCCGGGACGGCAGTTCGGCCTGGGTGAATTCTTGAATCACCTCGCCGTGCTCCATGACCAGGAAACGGTCGGCCAGGGGCGCGGCAAAGCGGAAGTTCTGCTCCACCATCACGATGGTGTAGCCCTGCTTGCGCAGCGTGCTCACCATCTCGGCAAGCTTCTGCACGATCACCGGGGCCAGGCCCTCGGAGATTTCATCGAGCAGCAGCAGGCGTGCGCCGGTACGCAGGATGCGCGCCACCGCCAACATCTGCTGCTCGCCCCCTGACAGACGCGTGCCCTGGCTGCTGGCACGCTCTTTCAGGTTGGGGAACATGGTGTAGATCTGCGCGACGCTCATGCCGCCCGGGGCCAGCTCGGGCGGCAGCATCAGGTTCTCTTCGGCCGACAGGCTGGAGAAGATGGCGCGCTCTTCGGGGCAATAGCCGATGCCCAGCCGCGCAATGCGGTGGGTGGCCATGGCCACCGTCTCTTGCCCGTGCACCTGGATCGAGCCTTCACGCCGGCCGATCAGGCCCATGATGGCGCGCAGGGTGCTGGTGCGGCCCGCGCCGTTGCGGCCCAGCAGGGTGACGACTTCACCTTCGTCCACATGCAGGTTGACGCCGTGCAGCACATGCGACTCGCCGTACCAGCCGTGCAGGTTCTTGATCTCGAGGAAACGCTTGGCCATGTCAGTGGGCACCCTGCAATTCAGTCTGGGCGCTGCCCATGTAGGCCTCGATCACCGCCGGGTCCTTGCTCACCACCTCGTAGGGGCCTTCGGCCAGGGTGGCGCCACGCTGCAGCACGGTGATGGTGTCGGCGATGCTGGAGACCACGCTCATGTTGTGCTCCACCATCAGCACGGTGCGGCTGGCGGCCACCTTCTTGATCAGCGCCTTGATGCGGTCCACGTCTTCCAGGCCCATGCCCTGGGTGGGCTCGTCCAGCAGCATCAGCTTGGGGTCCATGGCCAGGGTGGTGGCGATCTCCAGCGCGCGCTTGCGGCCATAGCTGAGCTCCACCGCCGTGAGGCCGGCGTACTTGCCCAGATCGACCGACTCCAGCAACTCGACGGCCCGGGCATTGAGCGCGTCCAGGCTGCGCTCGCTGCGCCAGAACTGGAAGCTGCTGCCCAGCTTGCGCTGCAGGGCCACGCGCACGTTCTCGAGCACGGTGAGGTGGGGAAACACCGCCGAGATCTGGAACGAGCGGATCACGCCTCGCCGGGCGATGTGGGCCGGCGCCTCGTTGGTGATGTCGTGGCCCTCGAACAGGATCTGGCCTGCGGTGGGCGTGAGGAACTTCGTCAGCAGATTGAAGCAGGTGGTCTTGCCGGCGCCGTTGGGGCCGATCAGCGCATGGATGCTGCCGCGCTGAACCTTCAGATTGACCTGGCTCACAGCCACGAAGCCCTTGAACTCCTTGGTCAGGCCGCGGGTCTCGAGGATGGTGTCGGTTTCGCTCATGCCTGGGGGGCCATTGGGGTTGGAAGGGGTCGAACCAGCGTGCCAGACCCGCCAACACGCTGCGACAGCAAGCGGGCGGTGTCGATCACGCGGTCGCGTTGGCGGGCCAGTTCATTCGCCTCGAGCGTGGCCTTGTTCAGGCTGACGCCCACCCCGGCCACCGGTCGGCCGCTGGCGTCGAGCACGGGCGCGGCCACGCTGTAGATGCCCATGCGCACGCCTTCATCGTCGACGGCGTAACCGCGTGCCCTCGTGGCCGCCAGTTCGTCCTGCAAGGCCTGGAGGTCGGTCAGGCTGCGCGGGGTAAGCGCCGCCAACGGCCGAGCCGCCAGCACCGCCTGCAAGGCGCCGGCGCCGTGGCAGGCCAGCATGGCCCGGCCGGTGGCCGCCAGGTGGGCCGGCAGGCGCATGCCCTTGGCAAAAGCCAGGCCCAAGGGCCGGGCACCATTGCGCGCGGCCAGATAAACCACATCGGCGCCGTCCAGCACCGACAGCAGAACCGTCTCTTCAGGTACCTCGGCCTGCCACAGGGCATCGAATTCGCGCACCACGTCGGTGCTGGCCACGAAAGCCTCGGCCAGGCCCATCACCCGGGGGCCGATGGACAGGCTGCCATCGGCCACCCGGCGCAGGTAACCCATGGACAACAGCGTGCTGCACAGGCCATGCACGCTGCTGCGCGGC
>JANOAQ010000640.1:0-2778 GCA_031411195.1 Burkholderiaceae bacterium
GGCCCCGGCCTGGGCAACGGCCTGGCCAATCTGCACAACGCGCGCAAGGCGCGCTCGGGCATCGTCAACATCGTGGGCGACCATGCGCTGCACCACGCGGCGTACGAATCGCCACTGAAGAGCGATGCCGAAGGCGTGGCGCGAACGATGTCGCACTGGGTGCGCAGCAGCGCCAGCGCGGCCGACGTGGGCGCCGATGGCGCCGCCGCCGTGCAGGCCACGCGCGATGGCGCCGAAGGCCGCATCGCCACCCTGCTGCTGCCGGCCGATACCGCCTGGGGGGCCGGTGGCCGGGCCGCCGTGGTCCGCCCGGCCGAGCCGCCCGCCGTGCGCCTGGGTGCGGTGCCGGCGGCGGCGCGCACCTTGAAGGCGCTGGGCCCGCGCGCCCTGCTGCTGCTGGGCACCGGCGGCAGCCGCAGCGCCGCGGCCCAGCAGCATGCTGCGGCCATCGCGGCGCACACCGGCTGCCGGGTGATGGCCGAGTTCTACAACGCCCGCATGCCCGGTGGGCGTGGGCGGCCAGGCATCGAGCGCCTGCCGTATTCGGTGGATGCCGCCGCTGCCAAGCTGGCCGGCTTCGAGGCCCTGGTGCTGGCCGGCAGCACCGAGCCCATCGGCTTCTTCGCCTACCCCGGCAAACCTTCGCAGCTCAAGCCCGTGGGCGCCGCGCTGCTGCAGTTGGCCGAGCCGCAGGACAACGTGCCCGCTGCCCTGGCTGCATTGGCCGCCGAACTGGGCGCGCCGCCCATCGCGCAGCGCGACACACCGGCCGCCAGCGGCTGGCCGGCTGGCCCGTTGACGCCCGAAAGCGTGGCCGCCGTGGTGGCTGCGGTGCTGCCCGAGCACGCAGTGGTGGTGGACGAAGCGGTCAGCAGCGGCCGCAGCTTTGGCGCGGCCATGCACGGCGCCGCACCGCACGACTGGCTGCAGACCATGGGCGGGGCCATCGGCTTCGGCCTGCCCGGTGGCGTGGGCGCGGCCCTGGGCGCGCCCGGCCGGCCGGTATTGGTGCTCGAAGGCGACGGCAGTGCGATGTACACCGTGCAGGCCCTGTGGACCATGGCGCGTGAATCCCTGCCCGTGGTGGTGCTGATCTTTGCCAACCGCGCTTACCGCATCCTGCAGGGTGAGCTGGCGGGCGTGGGCGCCAGCATCAGCGGGCAGAAGGCCGAGGCCATGCTGTCGCTGGGCAATCCGGCGCTCGATTGGGTGGCGCTGGCCCGGGGCCACGGTGTGCCCGGCGTGCGGGTGGACACCACCGACGCCCTGGCCAAGGCCTTGCGCGACGGTTTTGCCAGCCAGGGCCCGATGGTGATCGAAGGCCAACTCTGACCGACAGCGCACGCACGATGGCGGTGCGTGGCGCACGGCCTGGGGTTGATCCCAGGGCTGAAAGGGCCGTTGCCGATGGCATGGATCTGGCTAGCACCGTCACAATGAGCTGACCGTCTGGACAAGTTTTGAGCCGCTGCGCACCCGCCCACCCATGAATGCTTCTGATCGGCCCGCCCCTGCTGCCAGTGGCATCCCAACTGACCAGCAGGCCGCCGTCGAGGTGCGTGGCGCCAGCGTCGTCTACCCGGCGGCCCAGGCCCATGACCAGCCGGTGCATGCGCTGAGCGACATCGACCTGCGCATCCAGCAGGGCGAGTTCGTGTCCTTGATCGGCCCCTCGGGCTGCGGCAAGACCACGCTGCTGCGTGTCATCGCCGACCTGGAACCCATCACCGCCGGCCAGGTGCTGGTCAACGGCCTCACGCCGCACGAGGCGCGGCTGGCGCGGGCCTATGGCTACGTGTTCCAGGCGCCGGCGCTGTTTCCGTGGCGCACGGTGCTGGCCAATGTGATGCTGCCGTTGCAGATCCAAGGCCGCGCCAAGGCCGAGGCCGAAGCCGTCGCCCGCGAGCAACTGGGTCGCGTGGGCCTCACCGGGTTCGAGCGCAAGTACCCCTGGCAGTTGTCGGGCGGCATGCAGCAGCGTGTGTCGATCGCCCGCGCCCTGGGTTTCGAGCCCAAGATTTTGATGATGGACGAGCCCTTCGGTGCGCTCGACGAGATCACCCGCGACGGCCTGAACGAGCAGCTGCAACAGCTGTGGCAGCGCGAGCGCCGCACGGTGGTCTTCGTCACCCACAGCATTGCCGAGGCGGTGTACCTGAGCACCCGCATCGTGGTGATGAGCCCGCGCCCGGGCCGCATCCTCAAGGTCATTGAATCGACCCTGCCCGATGCGCGCCACCTGGGCCTGCGCGACACGCCCGAGTTCATGGCCCTGGCGCACGAGGTGCGTGAAGGCCTGGCCGATGGCCACGGAGGCCACTGATGCCGTTCACGATGTCAAGCGAAGCGGGTGGGCCGAGCGCCGGGCCGCTCCCAAGCCGGCCCGCCATCCCAACGGGGGATCGGCCGACGTACCCGCTGGCCGAGGGGTCGTCATGTCGGGCCTCGCGCAGTTCTGGCAAGAAAACGATGCCATCGGCCGCACCGTGGTGGCCCTGCTGCTGGCCATGTCGGTCAGCGCCTGGGTGCTGATCTTCTGGAAAGGCTGGGTGCTTGTGCGCGCCCGCCATGACATCGACCGCGCGGTGGGCGCGTTCTGGTCGGCGGCCGATGTGCAGGCCGGCCACACGCGGCTGGCCGCACTTGACCGGGAACAGGTGCTGCTGCCGCTGCTGGCCGCCGGCACATTGACCGAGCCCGCCGGCACGCTGGCCACCCGCGCCGCGCTGGGCTCGCAGCTGACCCGCCGCCTGCGTGAGGCGCTGCAGCGCAGCCTGG
>JANOAQ010000641.1:0-9214 GCA_031411195.1 Burkholderiaceae bacterium
CAGATCGATTGTTCGGCCTTGGCCCGCTGGTAGGCCTGGTACAGCTTGGCGTAGACCGGACCGGGCTTGCCACGCAAGGCGCCGTGGCCCACGCCTTCACCATCCAGGCGGGTGATGGGCAGCACTTCCTTGGTGGCTGAGCTGAGCATCAGCTCGTCGGCCGCGCGCACGTCCGATTCACTGATGGGGCGCAGGTTGTAGGCAACGCCCGCGTCCTCGCACAGCTCGGCCAGCAGGTTGTAGCGGATGCCTTCGAGCACATGCGCGCTCTTGGGTGGCCCGAGCAAAGCACCCTCGTGCACAACCCACACATTGCTGGCCGAGGCCTCGGTCAGCCAACCGTCGCGGAACATCACGGTCTCCATGGCCCCGTGGTCGGCCGACATTTGCCGTGCCATCACATTGCCCAGCAACGACACGCTCTTGATATCGCCATGCTCCCAGCGGAAATCACGTGCGGTGGTGCAGCTCACGCCCTGGTGGCGCTGCTCGGCCGAAGGCGGCTTCATGGCGCCGGTCATCGCAAACACCGTGGGCTCGATGCCTTCGGGCATGACGTGGTCGCGCAAGGCCACGCCGCGGGTGATCTCGATGTAGATCAGCTGGTCTTCGGCCGGCTGGGCGGCCGAAAGCTCACGCGCCAGGGCGAGCCAGCCGTCCCGGCTGTGCGGATTGGGGATGCGCACCTTGGCCAGGCTGCGCGCCATGCGGGCCATGTGCTCATCGAAGCGAAAGAAGCGCCGGCCGTAGACGGGAATGACCTCGTAGATGCCATCGCCGAAGATGAAGCCGCGGTCGAGCACCGAGATCTTGGCATCGCGCAGGGGCAGGGTCTGGCCATTGAGGTGGCAAAGGGTGTCGGGCAGGGTCACGGTCATGGCGGCAATCCCGGTTGGATGGGTGGCTTCAGCTTAGCCGATGGTGCGGGCGCGGGCTCAGGCCCGCGCGGCCGCCCGAAGGGCCTGAGGCGCCCCACGGGGGGCAGCGAGCGGCGCAAGCCTGGGGGCATCCTGGTCGCAGGATCACTTGATCCACAGGCGGATCGAATCCCAGGCACGGCCGAAGATGCCCGCCTGCGGCACCGCCTGCAGAACCACCAGCGGCACGCTGGCCACCTTGGTGCCATTGACCGTGGTGACCTCCAGCGTGCCCACCTTCTGGCCTTGAGCCAACGGCGCCACCAGGGGGTCGGTGCGGGCGATGGTGGTCTTCAGCTTCTCGCCCTCACCCTTGGGCACGGCCACCACGATGGCGCCGGCGGCACCCAGCGCGGCAGTGGGCGCCTGGCCTTTCCATACCGGCACGGTGGCAGCGGCCTTGCCGGGCTCGAACAGGCGGATCGCGTCCCAGGCGGTGAAGCCCCAGTTCAGCAGCTTCTGGCTCTCGGCCGCCCGTCCTTCACGGCTGGCAGCGCCCATCACCACGCTGATCAGGCGGCGCTTGCCGTTGGGAAACTCGCGCTGCGCACTGGCCACCAGGCAGTAGCCGGCTGCATCGGTGTAGCCGGTCTTCATGCCGTCGACCGCTGCGTCGCGGCCCAGCAGCATGTTTCGGTTGTCCTGCTTGATGTTGTTGTAGCTGAAGTGGCGCAGGCCGTAGTAGGCGGCGTAGTGCTCGGGGAAATCGCGCACCAAGTGGGCGGCGATCACGCTCAGGTCGCGTGCGCTGCTGTAGTGGCCGGCTTCGGTCAACCCGGTGACGTTCTTGAACTGGGTGTTCTTCAGGCCCCAGGCCTGGGCTTGGCGGTTCATCATCGCCACAAAATTGTCGAGCGAGCCACCCGCGCCCTCGGCCAGGGCCACCGCCGCGTCATTGCCCGACACGGCGATCATGCCGCGCAGCAATTCATCCACCTTGGGCGTCATGGTGGTGTCGATGAACATCAGCGAGCCGCCGCCTTTGCGCTCGCTCCAGGCGCGCAGCGATACCGGCAGCGTCTGCTCCAGGGTGAGCTTCCTGGCCTTGATGGCGTCGAACACCAGCCAGGCCGCCATCAGCTTGGTCAAAGAGGCCGGGTCGGCCTGCACATCGGGTTGGCGCTCGGCCAACACCTGGCCGGTGGTGACATCGAGCAGCAGGTAGCCCTTGGCCGCGATCTCGGGCGGTTGCGGGGCCTGGGCCAGCGCGTTGAGCATGCCGGCACAGGCCAGCACAAAGGCAAACAGTCGTTTCATCGGATTCCGTTGGAAGAAGAGCATGCGGGTGGATCAGCGCCGCCAGGCCTGCACCACCAGGGTCTTGAGCAGGGCCAGCTGGCCATGAAAGAAATGGCCCACGCCGGGCAGCACCACCACCGGCAGCGCCTGGGGGCGGGCCCAATCGAGCGTGGCGGCCAAGGGCACCACGTCATCGACCTCGCCGTGGATCACCAGGGTGTCGCTCGCCACGGTGGGCGGCATGGCAAAGCGGCTGGTGGCCGGGCCGACCAGTACCAGGCGTTGCACCGCATCGGTAGCCGCCAGTTGATCCGCCGCGTTGGCGGCCACATAGCCACCGAAAGAGAAGCCGCCCAGCGCCAAAGGCTGGCCCGGTGCTGCGGCGCGCTGCGCGGCGATCACGGCCAGCGCATCGCCGATCTCGCCGACACCATCGTCCCAGACACCGGCCGAGCCGCCGACGCCGCGAAAATTGAAGCGCACTGCGCGGTAGCCCAATTGCACAAAGGCACGCGCCAGGGTCTGCACCACCTTGTTGTCCATCGTGCCGCCAAACTGCGGGTGCGGATGGCAGAGCACGGCCACCCCGCGAAGGGGCTCGCCGGCCGCAGGCTCGTCGATGGCGCACTCGATCGCACCGGCGGGGCCGGCCACGGTCTCGCGGCGGGTGTCAGGCTTCATCGGCGCAGCTCAGCGGCCCACATCGGGCGGCAGCACCAGGCGCTGCACCGGCTTGCCGTTCTTCAGGTGCGATTGCACGATCTCGTCGATGTCGGCGTTGTCGACAAAGGTGTACCAGGTCTCGTCGGGGTAGACCACCGCCACCGGGCCGCCGGCGCAGCGATCCAGGCAGCCCGCCTTGTTGACGCGCACACCACCCGGGCCAGCCAGTTTTTCGGCCTTGACCTGGGCCTTGCAGTGGTCGAAGCCGGCCTGCGCGGCATGGTCGGCACAGCAGGCCTCGCCCTTGCTGCGCTGGTTGAGGCAGAAGAAGATGTGGTGCTTGTAGTAGCTCATGGGCTGCAGATTGTAGAGAGCCCCAGTGAAAACCCCAGGGGCACGCTGGCGCTCAGGTCCGTCCCAGGCGGCCCAGCAGCCAGGCCATGGCCACAAAGGGCCACAGCCAGCCCACCCACTGTGCCAAGCCATGGAAGCGCACGAACTGCCCCTGCGACCAGCCTTGCAGGCTCTGTGCGAAATAGGGGTCGGTAGGCGCTTGCTGCACCAGCACCACCAAGCCGGTGAGCGCCACCAAAGCCAGCGCACCCGCCAGCCGCGGCCCCATCCACAGCGATGCAAGCAACAGCGCCAAAGCGCACGCATAGGCACCCAGGGTCACCGGCGTGCGCCAGGCCATGGCGTGCTCAGGGCCGAAGTTGAGCACCGTCGACAAGGTGGTGGCCAGCGCCGCAATGCAAAGCACACCCAGGGCCAACCCGGCACGCCGCCAGCCTGGGCGCGCCACGGCAAAGGCCAGAAGGCACGGCGAGAGAAGGCCCAGCAGCACCGTTGCACCTTCGGCCCACGGTGCCAGCGCCCGCGCGGCGGGCGAGGCGCTGGCCAGCCAGGCGGCGGCGGGCTCGGCCCAGGGCACGCCATCGAGCGCCCTGGACAAGGCGGCGCGCAGCACGTCGCCCACTTGGCCAACACCCAGCGGCACCGGCGTTGGAAACAGCAGCGCAGCCGGCCACAGCACCAGCAGCGCCAGCGCGCCGCCATTGCCATCATCCAGCCAGCGTTCGCGGGCGCGCTGCCAGCGACGCAGCAGGCCCAGGCCGTGCAGGGCCAGTGCCAGCAAGGCCCCCAGCAGGGTGCCGCCCGCATTCAGTACCGCGTCCAGCGAGGAAGGCACCCGCTGGGGCAGCAGGTGCTGGGTGATTTCCATCGAACACGACAACAGGCTGCCGGCCAGCCAGGCCATGCCGACCGCCGCCGCCGGCCCGCCCCCGTGGCGCAGCCGTGCCACCGTGATCAACAAACCCAGGGGCGCATAGGCCAACAGGTTGCTGGTGATGTCGAAGGGGATGAAGTAGCGCGGCCAGGGCAGGCGGGGCAGTTCCCAGGCAGCCATGCCGGGCGGCCAGCGCCAGCCTTCAAACGGGTAGAGGCTGGCGTAGACGATCAGGGCCAGCCAGGCCCAGGCCAATGGCACGGCCGAACTGGCCTGGCTGGATGCGTGGCGGGGCATGGGCGCACCACCTGGGGTCGTCAGAACGGTTTGACGACGGCCAGCACGACGATGACGATGAACAACAACACCGTCACCTCGTTGAACACCCGGAACCACCGGTGGCTGCGTCGATTGGCCAGTTGCTCGAAGCGGCGCAAGTGCACGCGGCACACATGCTGGTAGCCGATCACGCAAACCACCAGGGCCAGCTTGACATGCAGCCAGCCGCTGCCGGCAAAGCGGCCGGCGCCGTACCCCAACCACAACCAGAAACCCAGCGCCAGCGCCACCACCATCAGCACATTGGAAAATCGGTAAAGCTTGCGCGCCATCAGCAGCAGCCGCTCACGCTCAGCGTGGCTGTCGGCCGGCACCATGGCCAGATTGACAAAGATGCGCGGCAAATAAAACAAACCGGCGAACCAGCTGGCAACAAAGACGAAGTGGAAGGCCTTGATCCACAGATAAGCAGCGCTCATGCGCCGATTATCAGGTCGGTCGGTGACCTCGGGGCCAGCCAGTGCTACGCATGCGCATGGCCAAAAAAAGAACCCCAGCCTCCAGGGCTGGGGTGGTAAGCCTTATCGCTGTCATCACGCTAAGGCACCTGCTCAGGGAGGAAAAGCAGGGGGCGGCCACCTCGCGGCGACCACCCACTGTCGATATTAGCAGATTGACCCTGCCCGCCAAGCCATTGGGTCCCTGGGCAAACGCTGATGTAATCGGCGTTGTCCAAATTGTCACGTTGTGCACGCCGGCCTTTGCGACCGCATGCCGCCTACCAGGAACCTGCCATGGCCCAGCCGATCGTCCCCGTCTTTCCAGCCAGCCGGCCACGCCGACTTCGGCGTGATGCCTTCACCCGCGAGCTGGTGCGCGAGCACCGCCTGCACCCCAGTGACCTGATCTACCCGGTGTTTGTGCACGATGGCCACGACCACGTGCAGGACGTGGCCAGCATGCCTGGTGTGCAGCGTCTGACCATCGACCGGCTGATGCCTCTGGCCGAGCAATGCGTGGCGCTGGGGGTGCCGGTGCTGGCGCTGTTTCCGGTGATCGACAGCCGCCTGAAGACACCCGACGGCATCGAAGCGACCAACCCCGACGGCCTGGTGCCCCGCACCGTGCGCGCGCTGAAAGACCGCTTTCCGCAACTGGGCGTGTTGTGCGATGTGGCGCTCGACCCCTTCACCTCGCATGGCCAGGACGGCCTGCTCGACGAGACCGGCTACATCCTGAACGACGCCACCGTGGCCATGCTCAAGCAGCAGGCGCTGGTGCAGGCGGATGCCGGTGTCGACATCGTGGCCCCCAGCGACATGATGGACGGCCGCATCGGCGCCATCCGCGGCGCGCTGGAAGGCGCGGGCCACATCCACACCCGCATCATGGCCTACAGCGCCAAGTACGCCAGCGCCTTCTACGGCCCCTTCCGCGATGCAGTGGGCTCGGCCGCCAACCTGGGCAAGAGCGACAAGAAGACCTACCAGATGGACCCGGGCAACAGCGACGAGGCCCTGCGCGAGGTAGCGCTGGACATCGCCGAAGGCGCCGACATGGTGATGGTCAAGCCCGGCATGCCGTACCTGGACATCGTGCGCCGGGTGAAGGACGAGTTCCGCGTGCCCACCTTTGCCTACCAGGTGAGCGGTGAGTACGCCATGCTCAAGGCCGCCGCCGCCAACGGCTGGCTCGATGGCGATGCGGTGATGATGGAATCGCTGCTGGCCTTCAAGCGCGCGGGCGCCGACGGCATCCTGACCTACTTTGCGCTGGATGCGGCGCGCAAGTTGCGGCAGGGGTGATCTGATCGCCAACCCCTCTCGGCGTTGGCGCGGACGCGCAGGGGAGGGGTGGCATGTTCTGCTCCATGTCCCCCGCCGGCCTGCGGCCGGCTCCTCCTTTACTTGCGCAAAACAGAGCAGACCACCCCGGCGCGCCACCAACTCTGCGGCGCGGCCAGGTTTTCAAACCGCGGACCACCACCGTTGTGTCCGGGCCGAGGGCATCGGGTAACCGGATGACGTAAGTAAAGAAGGGAGGGCCGGAGGCCCGGAATGACATGGAGTCAGCCGGTTACCCGGTGGCCTCGGCCCTGCGCCAAAGCCGACAAGGTTCAGATGTTCACCCACGCCGCCCAAACTCAACAGTCTCACGCGTCCAGGCCCGGCATTGCTCGCTCAAGCTCAATCCCAAACCAGGCAGCGTGGGCACCAACATCCGGCCGTTGGAAATCGTCAACCGTTCATTGAACAGTGGCTCCAGCCAATCGAAGTGCTCCACCCACGGCTCGGTGGGGTAGGCGGCGGCCAGGTGAACGTGCAGTTCCATCGCAAAGTGCGGGGCCAGCATCACACCGGCCTGTTCGGCCTGCGCGGCGATCTTCAAGAAAGGCGTGATGCCGCCCACACGCGGTGCGTCGGGCATCAGGTAGTCGGCGGCGCGGTGGCGGATCAGGTCGCCGTGCTCTGCCGCGCTGGTCAGCATCTCGCCGGTGGCGATCGGCGTGTCGAAGGCGGCGGCCAGGGCGGCATGGCCTTCGTGGTCGTAGGCGTCCAGCGGCTCTTCTATCCACACCAGGTTGAGGTCTTCAAAGGTGCGGCACATGCGCTGGGCAGTGGGGCGGTCCCACTGCTGGTTGGCGTCGACCATCAGTGCCACGCCATCGCCCAGGTGCTTGCGCACAGCCGCCACACGCTGGATGTCGAGCGCACGGTCGGGCTGACCCACCTTCAGCTTGATGCCGCCGATGCCGCGCTCGACCGAGGCCGCTGCGTTCACCAGCAATTGCGCGAGCGGTGTGTGCAAGAAGCCACCCGAGGTGTTGTAGCAGGCCACCGAATCCCGGTAGCTGCCCAGCAGCTTGGCCAGCGACAGGCCAGCGCGGCGGGCCTTCAGGTCGTACAGCGCCACATCGAAGGCGCCGATGGCCTGGGTGCCCAGGCCGCTGCGGCCCACCGATGCGCCGGCCCAGCACAGCTTGGTCCACAACCGGGCGATGTCGCTGGGGTCTTCGCCCAGCAGGGCCGGGGCGATCTCCTGCGCATGCGCGAATTGCCCCGGCCCGCCGGCGCGCTTGGCATAGCTGAAGCCCAGGCCGCTGTGGCCGTCGGCGGTTTGCACCTCGGCAAACAACATGGCGATCTCGGTCATCGGCTTCTGCCGGCCGGTCAGCACCTTGGCATCGCTGATGGGTGTTGCCAGCGGCAGGTAGCACGAAGAAACGCGCAGCCAGTTGATGCGGTCCTCAGCCATATTCAATCAGCGGCCACCGCATGCCCGGCCATCAGTTCCAGCGCCTTCACCAGGGCCGAGTGGTCCAGGTCGGCCATGCCGTTGGCGGCGCAGGCCTGCATCAGCTGGGCGGCGCCTGCCGTCTGCGGCAGGCTCACGCCCAGCTCGCGTGCACCTTGCAGGGCCAGGCCCAGGTCCTTCTGGTGCAGCTTGATGCGAAAGCCCGGCGCGAAGCTGCGCTTGATCATGCGTTCACCATGCACTTCCAGGATGCGGCTGCTGGCAAAGCCGCCCATCAGGGCCTGGCGCACCTTGGCCGGGTCGGCACCGGCCTTGCTGGCAAACAGCAGGGCTTCGCCGACGGCGGCGATGTTCAGCGCCACGATGATCTGGTTGGCCACCTTGGTGGTCTGGCCGTCGCCATTGCCGCCCACCAGCGTGATGTTCTTGCCCATCAGCGCCAGCAGCGGCTGCACGCGCTGGAATACGGTTTCGTCACCGCCACACATGATGGTCAGTGATGCGGCTTTGGCGCCCACCTCGCCACCCGACACCGGCGCGTCGATGTAGTCGGCGCCCAGGGCGTTGATGCGCTGGGCAAAGGCCTTGGTGGCCATGGGCGAGATGCTGCTCATGTCGACCACCACCGGGCGCACGCCACCGGTCTGCAGGCCGGCCGCCACGCCGTTGGCGCCGAACAGCACGGCTTCGACGTCGGACGTGTCGGGCAGCATCAGGAAGATGACCTCGGCCTGGCGCGCCACGTCGGCGGCGTTGGCACAGGCCCGGGCGCCGGTGGCGGCGATCGATGCGGGCACGGTGCTGCGGGTGTGCACGAAAAGCTGGTGGCCTGCGGCGGCCAGGTGGCCGGCCATGGGCGCGCCCATGATGCCCAGGCCGATGAATCCGATGTTCATTGCAAAAGTCCGAGAGAGGGAGGGTGGGATCAGTAGCCGCCGGCGGGCTTGGGAGCCAGGCCGGCGCGCATCGTGGCCATCACCTGCTGGGCGCCGGCGGCGATGAGCCGTGCGTCCGAGCTGATGGTGACGAACTGGAAGCCCTTGGCGATGCGCTTGAGCGCCGCCTCGGGCCCGCTGTTGTGGATGCCGGCCACCACGCCATGGGCCTTGGCGCGGGCCAGGATGTGGTCGACGGCCTCGGCCGCCTTGGGGTCGAGGTCGTCCATGGTGGGCGCGCAGCCCAGTGACAGCGACAGGTCGGACGGGCCGATGTAGATGGCGTCCAGCCCCTCGACCGAGAGGATGTCGTCCAGGTTGTCCAGCGCCTTGGCGGTCTCGATCATGGCGAAGCTGACGATGGTGTCGTTGGCGTGCTGCGGGTAGTCGGCGCCGCTGTACAAGAGCGCTCGCACCGGGCCGAAGCTGCGGGTGCCGCGCGGCGCGTAGTGCGTGTACGCCACCAGCTTCTGCGCATCCTCGCGGGTGTTGACCATCGGGCAGATGACACCGTAGGCGCCGGCGTCCAGTGTCTTCATCAGGATGCCCGGCTCCAGCCAGGGCACGCGCACCACCGGCACGGTCGGCGTCGTCGAGATCGCCTGCAACATCGTCACCATCGCCTGGTAGTCGACCACGCCGTGCTGCAGATCGATCGTCAGCGTGTCCCAGCCCTGGTGAGCCATCGTCTCGGCGGA
>JANOAQ010000642.1:0-3133 GCA_031411195.1 Burkholderiaceae bacterium
ATCTGCCCGGCCTGGGCCTGGGTGATGGTTCGCAGGTTGCCCAGATCGGCCTTGAAGGCCTCTGCATTGGCCACCGCATCGCGGTCCATCAACCAGGCGTTGATGCCACCGCCGGTGAGCGCTATCACACCGGTCAGCACGGGCGCGAGAAGCAGTTTGGTTCCGAGTTTCAAGAAGGGCTCCTGCGCCCGGCCGCTGGAGCCGGGCTTGTCGTATTTAATTGTAGATGCCGCCGCAGACGACAGCGTCATCCAGCTTTTCGCAGTACATCTCCTTGGGCTCGATCTTCTTGCTCACCGGGTTGGTGAACTTGTAGTCCTGCCAGAAGGTGCCCTTGCTCTGGGCCAGATCGACACGCTCCTTGACGAAGGCCTTGCCGTCCACGTCCTTGAGCTCGATCAGGTTCTTGCCGACCATCTTGTCGTTGGCGCCATGGGCACGCACGGTGCCGTCCAGGCCGTAGACCACCAGGTACAGGTCGCGGTCGTTGAACTGGCCCTGCTTGTTGCTGACCTCGGCATAGCCCTTGTCCTTGCCGTTGGCCTTGATGAAGGCCACACCCTTCTTGACGGTGGCCAAGGCATCTTCCTTGGTGGCATTGCCGTCCTTGGCCGCCTGAGCCAAGGGGGCCAGAAACAGGCTGCCAGCCAATGCGGCGGCGATCAGGGTGATGGAAGCTTTCATGTGCAACTCCTTGGCGTGCATCGGTGCCGGAGCAACCGGCAGGGGGTTAAGGTGATGGTCAAACCGGTCACACCGCGTTCGCCACCTTGAATCGGGCCACCACGGCATTGAGCCTGCTGGCCTGGTCTTTCAGGCTTTCGGCCGCTGCGGCGCTTTCTTCAACCAAAGCGGCGTTCTGCTGTGTCATTTGTTCCAGCGTGCCCACCGCGCCGTTGATCTGGCCGATGCCGCTGCTCTGCTCGGCACTGGCAGAGGTGATCTCGCGGATGATGTCCTGTACCCTCTGCACGCTGCTGACGATGTCGACCATAGTGCTGCCAGCATTTTTGACGAGCCGGGTGCCGGTCTCCACGCGTTCAACGCTGGCACCGATCAGGCCTTTGATCTCACGCGCGGCGTCGGCACTGCGCTTGGCCAGGCTGCGCACTTCACTGGCCACCACGGCAAAACCACGGCCCTGCTCACCGGCGCGGGCGGCCTCGACGGCGGCATTCAGAGCCAGGATATTGGTCTGGAAGGCAATGCCGTCGATGGTGCCGATGATGTCGGCAATGCGCTTGCTCGAGGTGTTGATCTCGTCCATGGTGCTCACCACCTGGTGCACCACGGCGCCGCCGCGCTCGGCCACGGCACTGGCCGACAGCGCCAGCTCGCTGGCATGGCGAGCCGACTCGGCACCGAGTTGCATGCTCTGGTTGATCTGCTGCATCGAGCCGGCCGTCTGCTGCAGGTTGGTGGCGGCCTGCTCGGTACGGTTGCTCAGGTCGAGGTTGCCCGAGGCCACCTCGCTGGACGCCACCTGGATGTTGGCCGATGCCTCGCGCACCTCGCCCACCAGTCCACCCAGGGCCGCCTGCATGTGGGCCAGGGCCCGCAACAATTCTGCGGCCTCGTCCTGGCCGTCGACCTGCACGGAGCGGGTGAGGTCGCCTTCGGCGATGGCCAGGGCCACGTCGCGCGCCTGCTGCATGGGCCGGATGATGGAGTGCGAGTTCAGCATCGTCAGCGGCACCACCACCAGCACGGCCAGCACCAGCACGGCGGCAAACTGCCAGAGGGTGTGCTGCATGCTGAGCGAGAACTCGGCCTGGGAATCGGCGGCCTCGCGGTCGACGATCTTCTCGATGGCGTCGAGGTTCTTCTCCACTGTGCCGGCGTGGCCCTTGGCGCGGGCCAGCATCTTGTCGGCGGCCAGGGCGGTGTCGTAGGCGCCGTTCTGCACCTGCTCGAGCACCTTGGCAGTGCCGGTCACGTAGGCATCAAGTTCCTTGATCGAAGCGCGGGCGATCGGGTTGTCGTCGTCCTCCTCGCCTTCGAGCATGGCTTCGAGCCCTGTCTTGGCGCGCTTGATCGCGGCTGCCCAGGCTTCACGGCTCTTGAGCACGGCCACGCCATCCTCGTAGTGGATGATCATGTCCTTCTCGTGGGTACGCACTTCGCCCAGGGCATGGCGGATGGCGCCCACATTGCGCACCTTGTTGAGCGAGTGGTGCATGAAGTCGGTGTTCAGGCTGGCCAGTTGGCGCCCGCCCAGCAAGCCCGATACGCCCACCAGTGCAAACAGGCCCAGGACGATCACAACCGTGCCGCGCATGCGCACGCGGATCGAGATGTTGCGAAGCCACATCAGGGAGGTGCTCATGGGGTACTTGCGTGTTGGCTGCCAGGCGGGGTTGGACCGGCCTTTGGGTGAGGTCTCAAAAGGCCTCCCACTCGGTGCTTCCGGCTTCGGCAAGGGTCTTTGATTTGGGCATTGCCACAGGCGCCCGCGCCAGGGGCGGGGTGGACGGGGCGCGCGCTGGCGCGGCAGTGCGTGGTGCGCTGGCCGCGTGCTTGATCGGTGCCATCGCCTGGGCGGGTTGCTGGTCATCGCCCAGCACGAAGGTGGCCACCGTGGCGTTCAGGCGCTGGGCCTGGTCGCGCAGGCTCTCGGCGGCGGCGGCGCTTTCTTCGACCAGCGCGGCGTTTTGCTGGGTCATCTGGTCCAGGCTGCCAACCGCACCGTTGACCTGGGCGATGCCGCTGCTCTGCTCGGCAGCGGCGGCGGTGATCTCGCCGATCACATCGGTCACACGCTGCACGCTGGCCACGATCTCGGTCATGGTGCTGCCGGCGTCCTGCACCAGGCGGGCGCCGGTCTCGACCTTTTCTACGCTGGTGCCGATCAGGGTCTTGATCTCGCGGGCGGCCTCGGCGCTGCGCTGGGCCAGGCTGCGCACTTCGCTGGCCACCACGGCAAAGCCGCGGCCTTGCTCGCCGGCGCGGGCGGCTTCGACGGCCGCGTTCAGCGCCAGGATGTTGGTCTGGAAGGCGATGCCGTCGATGGTGCCGATGATGTCGGCAATGCGCTTGCTGGAGGTGTTGATCTCGTTCATGGTGCTCACCACCTGGCTGACCACCTGGCCGCCGCGCTGGGCCACGGCCGAGGCACTGCTGGCGAGCTGGTTGG
>JANOAQ010000643.1:0-2037 GCA_031411195.1 Burkholderiaceae bacterium
TGCTCGCGCCTGTGCCACATGGAGAACTTCGCCGGCCATGGCGAGCAGGCCAACCTGCGTGTGCGGCGCTACGGCCAACAGCCCGATCTGCCGTGGTACCAGCCGGTGCCGGCTGAACACTGACCTGCCTTGGCTATGACAGCGGCCCTGCCGCGCACCCCCAGTCTGCGGCTTGACGGCAAACGAGCCCTGGTCACCGGTGCTGGGCGCGGACTGGGCCTGGCCTTTGCAGCGGCCTTGTGCGAAGCCGGCGCCGAAGTGTGGCTGGCGGCCCGCAGCGCAGATGAAGTACGAGCCGCCGCCGAGGCGCTGCGCGAACGCGGCGACCGTGCGCAACCGCTGGTGCTGGACGTTACCGACACGGCGGCTGTGGCGCAGGCGGTGGCTGCACATGGCCCGTTCCAGGTGCTGGTCAACAACGCCGGCACCAACCGCCCCAAGCCCTTCGACGAAGTCACCGAAGACGATGTCGACGTACTACTGGCGCTGAACACCAAGGCCGCCTTCTTTGTTGCCCGCGCCGTGGCCAGTGGGCTCAAGGCCGCCGGCCTGCCCGGCAGCATCGTGCAGATGTCCTCGCAGATGGGCCATGTGGGCGGCGTGAATCGCAGCATTTACTGCGCCAGCAAACACGCGCTGGAAGGTTTGAGCAAAGCACTCGCGCTGGAACTGGGACCCTGGGGCATCCGCGTCAACACCGTCTGTCCCACGTTCATCGACACCCCCATGACGCACGACTGGCTAAACACACCCGCCTTTCGCGAGCAGGTTCTGGGCAAGATCGTGCTCGGCCGCGTGGGCCGGGTTGAAGACGTGATGGGTGCGGTGCTGTTGCTGGCCAGTGACGCATCCGCGCTGGTCACAGGTTCTGCCCTGATGGTGGACGGGGGCTGGACAGCGTCATGATGGTCACCCACCGAACACCGAGCCGCATTGCACCCATCGTGAACCGACACAACGTGACCTCCATCGACGTGGCCCGCCTGGCCGAGGTGTCGCAGTCGGCCGTCAGCCGCAGCTTCACACCTGGGGCCAGCGTCGCGCCCGAGACCCGTGCGCGGGTGCTGGAAGCGGCACGGAAGCTGGGTTACCGGCCCAACGCCATTGCGAGCACGCTGAGCACACGGCGCAGCCGCATGATTGCCGTGGTGCTGTCGAACCTGCAAAACCAGTTCTACCCGGTGGTCATCGAAGCCCTGTCGCAGCGGCTGCAGAAAGACGGCTACCACGTGCTGCTGTTCATCACCGAAACCGAAGACGCCGATGAATTGCTGGTGGAACTGTTGCGTTACCAGGTCGACGGCATCGTGATGGCGTCGACCCACTTGTCTTCCGGCCTGGCGCAGCAGATCGCCGATGCGCGCATTCCTGTGGTGATGTTCAACCGCACCAGCAGCAAGGGGCGCATCAGCACCGTCAGCTCCGACAACCTGGGCGGTGGCCGCGCCGTGGCGCACTTCCTGGCCGACGGCGGGCACCAGCGCGTGGCCTACATCGCAGGCGCCGAAGACTCTTCGACCAACCACGACCGCGAGGAAGGCCTGCGCGCCGGCTTGGCCGAACGCGGCTTGCGCGTGGTGGCGCGGGCGGTGGGCAACTACGTGTTCGAACGCGCCGCGCTGGCCACGCAGGAACTGTTCAGCAGCCTGGTGTCCAGCAGCGAACGGCCCGACGCGCTGTTCGTGGCCAGCGACCACATGGCCTTTGCCGCCATCGACACGCTGCGTGGCGCACTCGGCCTGCGCGTACCTGAAGACGTGTCGGTGGTGGGCTTCGACAACGTGCCCCAGGCCGACTGGGGCGCCTACCGCCTGACCACGGTAGAGCAAAGCGCCGTACCCATGATCGAAGCCACCGTGCAGATGCTGTTGCAGCAACTGGAAGACGACGCCGTCACCCGCGACCATGCGGTGGTCCCGACGCGGCTGGTGCAACGTTCGTCGGCGAGGTTGCCGCGATGAGCGGCCGCACTGCCATGACCGGTTTCGATGCAGAGTTCACCGACCTCGACCACTACATCCGCGTCATCACCGCCCG
>JANOAQ010000644.1:0-5655 GCA_031411195.1 Burkholderiaceae bacterium
TCCGGTTCCCGAAGTGGTGCAGGGCATCAATGCCTTTGCCCTGGGCATGCGCGCGGCCAACCCCAAGGCCGAGGTCAAGGTGATCTGGCTGAACGCCTGGTTCGACCCACCGCGTGAGCGTGAAGCCGCGCTCACCCTCATCGGCCAGGGCGCCGACGTGCTGAGCAACCACAGCGGCTCACCTGCCGTGCCCCAGGCGGCCGAAGAAAAGGGCGTGATGCTGCTGGCCTACCAGAGCGACATGGCCCGTTCTGCGCCCAAGGCCCAGCTGGCGGCCGTCACCCACCACTGGGGCGGCTACTACACCCAGGTGGCGCGCGCGGTGATCAACGGCAGCTGGAAGGCACAGCCGGTGTGGGGCGGCCTGAAGGACGGTCTGGTGCAGTTGTCGGCGGTGAACCCGGCGCTGCCAGTGGCGGTGAAGGCCGGCCTGGCAGAGCGCCAGCAGGCCATCGTCGACGCCCGCTTCAAACCTTTTTCAGCGCCACTGGTGGACAACACCGGCCGCCAGCGCCTGGCCAACGGCACGCTGGACGATGCGGCCATCGCCAACATGGACTGGCTGGTGCAGGGCGTGAGCGGCAGCGTTCCGCAAAGTCGCTGATCGGGTGGCAGACCGGGCCCGGCGCGCTACCAGTGCGCCGGTGCGGTGAAACCTGGGTTGCTGAGCGAAAAGATGCGGTGGTCGCGCCAGGCGCCGTGGATGTAGAGGTAGTCGCGCGCCAGGCCTTCGTCCACGAATCCCAGCCGCGCCAGCACGGCCAGGCTGCGCGGGTTGTCAGGCTGCACGCCGGCCTGCAGGCGGTGCAGGTTGATGGCGGGGGCAAAGGCTTCGGCGATCACGGCCTGCAGGGCTTCGACCATCAAACCCTGGCCCTGCGCGGCTTCGTCCAGTGAATAGCCCAGGCTGCAGCTTTGCGAAGGCCCGCGCGACAGGTTGCTCAGGCTGACCGAGCCGATGATGCGCAGCGGCTCGCCGGCCGGCTGGCTGCGCGGCACCAGCCACCAGCGCCAGGCCTGGCTGGCGCCAAAGGCCGCCGCGCCGGTGCCGAGGCGGCCCTGCACGGCTTCAGGCGCGTTGTCACCGGGCGGCAGGGGCGGATCCCAGGGCGCCAGGTGGGCCTGGTTGCGGGCGAAGAAGTCCACCACCGCAGCCACCTGGCCCGCCGCCAGGGCGGGGTCAGGCGCCAGCAAGTGCAGGCGCGCGGTGGTGATGCGGGTGCGGGCTGCGGTCATGGCGCCCACCATAGCGGATGCATCGTCGAGCCGCCGGCCGCACAGTCGGCCGCACAGTCGGCCGTTCAGCTGGCCGGCAGGGCCTGCGCGGCGGGGCCGAAGGCGTAGGCGTCCATCGCCAGGCAGCCATAGGTCAGGCTGGCGTGGATGCGCCGGCCGGCCGGCGTGCCGGTGCCCGCTGCATCGGCGGCACCCGCAGCCACGAAGAACGGCAGCAGGTGCTCGTCGGTGGGGTGCATCAGCACGCCGCTGGGGGCCAGGCGGCGGTAGTCCAGCAGGGCCGGCCAATCGGCCGCCGTGGTGCGGGCCACCAGCCAGTGGCGGAAGGCGGCGCTCTCGGGGATTTCGGGTGCGTCCAGCGCCGGGCGGCTGCCGCCGAAGACCAGACGCAGATTGTGGGTGATGCTGCCCGTGCCGTACACCAGCACGCCTTCGTCGGCCAGGGGCGCCAGCGCCCGGCCCAGGGCGAACAACTGCGCCGGGCTCCAATCGGGCGGAAAGGCCAGCGGCAGGATGGGGATGTCGGCCTCGGGCCAGATGAAGCGCAGCGGCGCCCAGATTCCGTGGTCCAGCCCGCCTTGATCGTTGGTGTGCACCGGCAGGCCGGCAGCCTGGATCAGCGCAGCCACGCGCGGCGCCAGATCGGGCGCACCAGGGGCGTCGTAGCGCAACTGGTACAGCGGCTCAGGGAAGCCTGAAAAGTCATGCACCGTGTTGTGCCGGGCGGCGGCCATCAGCACCGGCTCTCGCGCCAGTGAATGGGCCGAGATGGCCAGGATGGCGCGCGGGCGCTGCCCCGCCGCAGCCAGGGCCGGGCCCAGGTGCTGCCAGAAGGCACCGGCCGCGCCGGGCTCCAGTGCCGTCATCGGCGAGCCGTGGGACAGGAAGAGGGGGGCGATGGT
This sequence comes from Burkholderiaceae bacterium, assembly GCA_031411195.1. Classification (GTDB taxonomy): domain Bacteria; phylum Pseudomonadota; class Gammaproteobacteria; order Burkholderiales; family Burkholderiaceae_C; genus Pseudaquabacterium. The sequence continues at coordinate 2,139 of JANOAQ010000644.1, forward strand.
GTTCGTCATGGGCCTGAGTTGAACAGTTGCCGTGGTGCTGTCTGTTCGAAGCACCTGCATGCAGGGTTCAAAGCCGGCAGGGTTGTGGGCCCGGGCACTGAACCATTTGGGGCGGCTGGTGTACCGTGCCGGCCATGCAAAGCCAAGCCCTTCGTGTGTCCATCCCAGCCCTGGCCTGGCGCCAGGGCTGGCGCGATTTTCGTGCCGGCGAGTTGCGCCTGCTGATGCTGGCCGTGGTGCTGGCGGTGGCCGCGCTCAGTGCGGTGGGTTTTTTTGCCTCCCGGCTCGAGGCGGCCCTGGTGCGCGATGCCGGCGCACTGCTGGGTGGCGACGCGGTGGTGGCCAGTGACCAGCCGGCGCCACCTGCCTTTGCCGAGCAGGCCCGCGCCCTTGGCCTGAGGGTGGCGCGCAGCGCCATCTTCCCCAGCATGGCCCGCGCGCCCGATGACAAGGGCGGCGCCGCGCGGCTGGTGTCGGTCAAGGCCGTGGGCGGTGCCTACCCGCTGCGCGGCAGCCTGAGCCTGCGGGGCAGCGCCAACGGCCCCACGCGTGCGGTGGCCAACGGCCCCGAGGCCGGCGCGGTGTGGGTCGACCCTGGGGTGCTCGACGCCCTGGGCCTGGCGCTGGGCGATTCGCTGATGCTGGGCGACAAGGCCCTGCGCATCAGCCAGCTCATCGTGCAGGAGCCCGACCGTGGTGCCGGCTTCCTGAGCTTTGCGCCACGGGTGATGCTGGGCGAAGCTGACCTGGCCGCCACCGGACTGGTACAGCCGGCCAGCCGCGTTACCTACCGGCTGTTGTTGGCCGCCCCTGACCTGGGCCGCGGCGGCGAGGTGGGCGTGCGTGAGTTCCTGCGCTGGGCCGATGCCCAGATTGCCAGCAGCAAGCTGCGCGGCATGCGGGTGGAAACGCTGGAATCGGGCCGCCCCGAGATGCGCCAGACCCTGGACCGCGCCCAGCGCTTTCTCAATCTGGTGGCCCTGTTGGCCGCCTTGCTGGCGGCCGTGGCCGTGGCGATTGCCGCGCGCGATTACGCCCAGCGGCACCTCGACGACTGCGCCATGCTGCGTGTGCTCGGCACGCCCCAGCTGGCCATGGCCGGCGCCTATGGCCTGGCACTGGCCGCCGTGGGCCTGCTGGCCAGTGTCGGTGGCGTGGCCCTGGGCTTTGCGGTGCACTTCGTGTTTGTCAGCCTGCTGGCCGGCTTGTTGAATGCCGATCTGCCCGCCGCCGGCTGGGCGCCGGCCCTCTTCGGCCTGGGCGTGGGCATGACCTTGCTGGTCGCCTTCGCCCTGCCACCGGTGTTGCAACTGGCACGGGTGCCGCCACTGCGGGTGATCCGGCGTGATCTGGGCCAGCCGCGTGCGGCGTCGGCCGGTGTGTTGCTGGCCGGGGCGGCCGGTTTTGCGGCCCTGCTGGTGGCCGCGTCATCCGATCTGCGCATGGGCTTGCTCGCGGTGGGCGGCTTTGCTGCGGCGGGCGCGGTGTTTGCCGTGGCGGCCTGGCTGGCGGTGTGGGCCCTGCGCCGGCTGGTGCCGCAGGCCGGCGAGGCGCGCTGGTGGACGCTGGGCGCCAGCGTGCCACGCTGGCTGGTGCTGGCGACACGGCAATTGGCGGCGCGGCCGGCGCTGGTGGTGCTGCAGGTGTCGGCGCTCAGCGTCGGGCTGCTGGCCCTGATGCTGCTGGTGCTGCTGCGCACCGACCTGATCTCGGCCTGGCGCGCGGCCACGCCGGCCGATGCGCCCAACCGTTTCATCATCAACCTGCAGCCCGAGCAGGGTGATGCCTTCCAGGCCGCTTTGCGGGCCGCCGGTGTGGCGCGCTTCGACTGGTTTCCGATGATCCGCGGCCGGCTGGTGGCCATCAACGGGCAAGAAGTGGGGCCGGGCCGCTACACCGACGAGCGTGCGCAGCGCCTGGTCGAGCGCGAGTTCAACCTCAGCCATGAGGCCCAGTTGCCCAGCCACAACAGCGTGGCGGCCGGCCAGTGGCTGCCCGACGAGGCCGATGCGCTGAGCGTTGAAACCGGACTGGCCCAGACCCTGGGCCTGAAGCTGGGCGACCGGCTGCGCTTCGACATCGCCGGCACGCTGCAGGAAGGCCGCATCACCAGCCTGCGCAAGGTCGATTGGGGCTCGATGCGGGTCAACTTCTTCGTGATGTTTCCCCAGGCCCGCATGGATGGGCTGCCCATCTCCTACATCAGCGCCTTTCGCGCACCCACCGGCCAGGCCAGCTTCGACCGCGATCTGGTGCGCCAGTTTCCCAACCTGACCAGCGTCGATTTGTCGGCCTCGTTGGCCCAGGTGCAGGCGGTGCTTGACCAGGTGGTGCGGGCGGTGGAGTTCTTGTTCGGCTTTACCCTGGCCGCGGGCCTGGTGGTGCTGTTTGCCGCCGTCAGCGCCACGCGTGAGAACCGGGCGCGTGAGTACGCGGTGATGCGGGCCGTGGGCGCCAGCAGCGCCTTGCTGCGCGCGGTGCAGCGGGCCGAGTTGCTGGGCGTCGGTGCACTGGCCGGCCTGCTGGCCGCCGTGGCGGCGGTGGTGCTGGGCGGGCTGCTGGCGCGCCAGGTGTTCGAGTTTGCCTGGGCGCCGTCACCCTGGGTGCCGCTGGGCGGCACGCTGGCCGGGGCCTTGTTGGCCTGGGCTGCGGGCTGGTGGGGCCTGCGCGAGGTGCTGCGCCGCCCGGTGATGGACACCCTGCGGCGCGCGGCCGAGTAGGCCGCCGCAGCGCGGGCGCTCAGCTCAGAAGGATTCCCAGTCGTCCGAGCCACCCGATGCGGCCGGGGCGGGGGCCGCCGGGCGCGAGGTTTCACGGGCCTGACCGATGGCGGCCTTGGCCGCTTCAGGCGGGCGCGCCGGTGCGGGGGCGACCGAACGCGGAGCCGGTGCCGGCGCGGGCCGGTAAGCGGCCACCACGGCCTGGCCGGGCTGGCCCGACGACAGGCGGAAGAACTGCATCGAATCGCTCAAGCGCTTGGCCTGGTCGCGCAGGCTCTCGGCGGCGGCGGCGCTTTCTTCGACCAGCGCGGCGTTCTGCTGGGTCATCTGGTCGAGGCTGCCGATGGCACCGTTGACCTGGGCGATGCCGCTGCTCTGCTCGGCGGCGGCGGCGGTGATCTCGCCGATCACATCGGTCACACGCTGCACGCTGGCCACGATCTCGGTCATGGTGCTGCCGGCGTCCTGCACCAGGCGGGCGCCAGTCTCGACCTTGTCCACACTGGTGCCGATGAGGGTCTTGATCTCACGCGCGGCCTCGGCGCTGCGCTGGGCCAGGCTGCGCACCTCGCTGGCCACCACGGCAAAGCCGCGGCCTTGCTCGCCGGCGCGGGCGGCTTCGACGGCCGCGTTCAGCGCCAGGATGTTGGTCTGGTAGGCGATGCCGTCGATGGTGCCGATGATGTCGGCAATGCGCTTGCTGGAGGTGTTGATCTCGTTCATGGTGCTCACCACCTGGCTGACCACCTGGCCGCCGCGCTGGGCCACGGCCGAGGCACTGCTGGCGAGCTGGTTGG
>JANOAQ010000645.1:0-7523 GCA_031411195.1 Burkholderiaceae bacterium
CTGTCGTTTGCCACCGCCGGCATCGGCCAGGTCTACCTGGAGCGCATCCTGGGCATGGGCTATCTGGATGCGCAACTGAAGATCCAGGTGCACTTCGTGATGCTGGTGGTCACCGGTTCGGTCTTCGCCCTCGGCGTGGGCTTGTTCATCTACGACTTCTTCCGCCATGCGCCGCGCTTCGAGGTCGATGACGGACCCAGTCCGACACGGCGGCCGGCTGTGAGGCCAACCGTGGTGCCGGCCGTGCCCGCCGGCGCGGCGTGACCGCCGGCGGGCCACGCGGTGGCGAGCCCTACTACCTGCCCGCGGGTGATGAAGTCGCCATTTTTCAGCAATGCCACCAACGCGGCCTGGCCGTTCTGCTGAAGGGGCCTACCGGCTGCGGCAAGACACGCTTCATCGAACACATGGCCTGGCGCCTGCAGCGCTCCCTGGTGACCATCTCCTGCCATGACGACCTCACGGCCAGCGACCTGATCGGCCGCTTTCTCATCCGCCACGACGGCACGGTCTGGCAGGACGGGCCCCTCACGCGCGCGGTGCGCGAGGGCGCCTTGTGTTACCTGGACGAGGTGGTCGAGGCGCGCCAGGACACGATGGTGGTGGTGCACTCGCTGACCGACCACCGCCGCTTCCTGCCCATCGACAAGACCGGCGAGACGATCGCGGCCGCGCCCGGTTTCCAGCTCATCGTCTCGTACAACCCGGGCTACCAGCGCATGCTCAAGGATCTGAAGCCCAGCACCCGGCAACGCTTCGTGGCGTTGGATTTCGACTTTCTGCCCGCTGCCCAGGAAGCGGCCATCGTCGAGCGCGAAGCGGGCACCGACCATGCCACGGCCACAGCGCTGGTCACGCTGGGGCGGCGTCTGCGGGGCTTGCGTGATCGGGGGCTCGCGGAGGTGCCGAGCACCCGCTTGCTGATTGCCGCCGCGGGCCTGATGGCCAGCGGCATCGGCGCGCGCCAGGCCTGCCACAGCGCCATCGTTTCGCCCTTGTCGGACGATGAATCGCTGGTCGGCGCCATGCGCGACCTGGTCGACGCCACCTTCGTCTGAACGCCGTCGTCGTTTGCAGGGGCGGACATGGCCGAAGCCGAAGACGTCATCACCGATGCGGCGCGGCATGCCACCAGTTTCGTGCAGGCGCTGTGGCGGCGACACCGCAGCACCGAGCCGCCCATGCCCATGCTGGCGTTGGCGGATGTCGCACCGCGCCTGGATCTGCTGATCCTGGCGGTGTTCGGCCAGGCCAGCGCGCTGCGGGTGGCCCAGGTGCCGGCACGCGCCACCTTCCTGGAACGGGCCTTCCAGCGACAGCATCGCCCCCGCGTCACTGGCGCCCTCCCGGCGACCGACGGCCTCTGCATCTGGCTGCCGGCCGAGGCGGGTCTGCCCGAGCCGGCGCAGGCGATGGTGCGGTTTCGTGTGGCGGCGTTGCGGCAGGCGATGCGCGCAGCGCGGGGCAGCGCGGTGGGTGCGGGCAAACACGCCACCCCCCTGGAGCGTGATCTCTACCTGCTGATCGAGGCCGCTGCCGCTGACGCGGACCTGATCCAACGCCTGCCTGGCTTGCAGGGGCCGCTGCAGGACCAACGGGCAGCCGCGCTGGCCGCACGCCCGCCGCTGCGCGATTTTCCGGCCTGGCGCCAGCCACTCGAATCCTGGGTGCGCCAAGGGATGGCGGCCCCGGTGTCCAGTGGCGGCATGGACCGCCGAACCAGCCGCTCGCCGGCGCAATCCAGTCAAATGGCGCGCGACATGGCGCGCCAATTTCGGGCCCATGCCGCGATGGCCAGCGAGGCTGACAGCCCGCAACTGTTCAAGGATTGGTGGACCGGCGAGCTCCTGGACCCAGCTGCGGCAGCGTCCCAGTTTGTCGACGCTGGCAACGACGGCAACCCGGACGACGAATCCGCACCGGGGCCCCCGGTCCGCAGCGCACGCCTGGCGCGCCGGCCCAAGGTGCGCGAGGCCAACGACGAAGAAGACGATGCGCGCCAAGGCGCCTGGATGATTCAGGCCTCTGCGCCGCACGAGGTGGCTGAAGATCCCTTCGGGCTGCAACGCCCCACCGACCGCGATGCCAAGAGCGCCGCCGACGAGTTTGCCGAGTCGCTGGCAGAACTAGACCAGGCACGCCTCGTTTCCACCCCTGGGCGGCCCAAGGAGGTGCTGCTGTCCGACGACCCGCCCCCGGCCCGCACAAAAGACCTTGCCCGGGCGGCTGCCAACGACACGGCGCACATCCGCTACCCCGAATGGGACTACCGCATCCAGGCCTACAACGAGGGCGCCGTCGTGCGCCTGATTGCAGCCGGCGATGGCCCGCAGCAGTGGGTGGACGACACGCTGGACGAGCACCGCTCGATGCTGGACGCGATCCGGCGGCGCTTCGAACTGCTGCGTGGGCAGCGCGCGCCACTGCGCCGACAACTGGACGGCGACGAGCTCGATCTGGAAGCCTTCATCGACGCACGCGCCGACTTTTTGGCGGGCCGGCCGATGGACCAGGCGCTGTACCGCTCGCAAAAGCGCCTGAAGCGCGACCTGGCGATCCTGCTGCTCATCGATGTGAGCGGTTCAACCGACGGCTGGGTGTCGGCCGGCCGTCGCGTGATCGACGTCGAACGCGAGGCGCTGCTGCTGGTGTGCATCGCGCTGGCGGCCATGGGCGAACCCTATGCAGTACAGGCCTTCTCCGGTCATGGCCCGCAAGCGGTCAACGTGCGAACCCTCAAGCGCTTCGACGAGGTCTACGGCAACCCGGTCGCCTTGCGCATCGCCGCCCTGGAGCCTGACCAGTACACCCGCACGGGCACTGCAATCCGCCACGCCAGCACGATGCTCATGCAGCAAACCGCCTCGCAGCGCCTGTTGCTGCTGCTGTCCGATGGCAAACCCAACGACGTCGATGTGTACGAGGGGCGCTACGGCGTTGAAGACCTGCGGCGTGCGGTGACCGAGGCCAAGCTGCAGGGCATCGCGCCGTTCTGCCTGACCGTGGACCGCCATGCCGCCAACTACCTGCCCGGCGTTTTCGGGGCCCATCAATACGCCTTGCTGGCCAAGCCGTCGATGCTGCCGACGGTGTTGCTCGACTGGATACAGCGGCTGGCCATGGCCGGCTAGACACGCCGCGCCGTGGCCCTCAACCCATCGCTTCGTCGAACAGCGACGCCAGCGCCACGCGGTCGAGCGGCCGGGGATTGCTCGGTAGCGAGTGGTCGGCCAGCGCCCCGGCAACGACCGTGTCGCGCACGCTGGCCGGCACGCCCATCGCGCGCAGCGAGGGCGGCATGCCGATGCGCGCCGAGAGGGCGCGCACCGACTCGGCCAGGTCGGCACCGGCCGGCAGGCCGAAGGCCGTGCACAGCCGCTCGTACTTGTCGTCCACATGGCCTGCGTTGAAGCGCAACACCGCCGGCAGCAGCACCGCGTTGACCGTGCCGTGGTGCAGCAGGGGCGCGGTCAGCGCGCCCAGTGGATGCGCCAGTGCGTGCACCGCGCCCAGGCCCTTCTGGAACGCCAGGCCCCCGTGCAGGCCTGCCATCATCATCTCGGCGCGGGCGGTGATGTCGGCCGGGTGCCGCACGGCATGTTCGATCCAGCGCCAGGCGCGCGCCGCGCCGTCGAGCGCAATCGCGTCGGCGGGCGGGTTGAACCGTGGTGACAGGAAGGTCTCGATGCAGTGGGTGAGTGCGTCCATGCCGGTGCCAGCGGTCAGGGCTGCCGGCATCGACAAGGTCAGTTCCGGGTCGCACAGCGCGCGCCTGGGCAGCAAGTGGGGGCTGACGAGCACGCGCTTGCGGCCATCGCGCAGGCAGATGAGCGCGCCCCGGCCCACTTCGCTGCCCGTGCCCGCAGTGGTCGGCACGGCGACGATGGGCGCGGCCTGCGCACCGATGAGCGGCAGTGCCGCCATGCCCGTGTAGTGGGCCAGTGCGCCGGGGTGCGTGGCCATCAGCGCCACGCCCTTGGCCAGGTCGAGCGGTGATCCACCCCCGATGGCCAGGATGCCGTCGCAGCCGCCGGCGCGGTACAGCGCGGTGGCCTGCTCGACCGCATCCTCCGTCGGGTTGGCAGGGGTGTCGAGGTAGCGCTGCAGGTGCACATCGGCCGGCACATCGGCGCAGACACGGTCGAGCAAACCGGCGGCGGCGATGCCATGGTCGCTCACCAGCAGCGGCCGGCGCAGGCCGAGTTCTTGCAGCACCGCCGGCAGCAGGCGCACCACGCCCGCACCGAACTCGATCTGCGTCAGGTACTGGATGGTGGCCATCGGCTTCAGGCTCGGCCCGCAGGACATCGGCCACCCGGAATGGCAAGTGCATTCATCGGCGCTTCGCTTTCAAGGGATCAAGGTGGATGACGCCGTGCGCCCGCCAGCGCGCTGGCGCTCAAGGTGGCGCAACACCGACGCACTGGCGCCTGCATAACCACGGCCCACCTGCACGATGTGCTGGCCCAGCAGTGCATTGAGCCGAGGCAGCGCGTGGAAAGGCACCGCCGGATAGGCGTGGTGCTCAACGTGGTAGGGCATGTTCCAGGCAAAGAAGCGGACCAGCGCATTGGTGTAGGTGGTGCGCGTGTTTTCCAGCATGTCGGGCGTGTGGGCGCAGCCGGTGTGCTCGGCCAGCAGGTACAGGCGCAGCCAGGGCTGCCCCACCATCACCGGCACGACCCACAGCCACACCGCAGCCATCGACTGCCAGGCCAGCGACAGGGCGATGAGCAGCCCGTACGCCGCCAGGTAGCAGCGGGCTTCACGCACGATCAGCGCCCGGTGTTCGGCAGGCACCCAGCGCGCGCTGACGCGCCCGAGCACGCCGTGCACGAACAACATGCGCAGGCGCCCGCCCCAGGTGGGCAGGCCGCTCAGGTACCAGGCCAGGCCCAGGCGGGTGGACGGCAGCGGGATGTGCAGTTCGGGGTCGAGCGCGCGGTCTTGGGTGTAGCGGTGGTGGTCCCAGTGGAAGGCGCGGTAGTAGTGGTAGGGCAGCCCGATGGCCAGCCCGGCGATGTGGCCCAGGGCGAGGTTGAAGCCGCGTGTGCGAAACGCCGTCTGGTGCGCGGCCTCGTGCTCGGCCGTGAACAAAAACGCCAAGGCGTAGCCGAGCAAGCCGGTGAACAGCAGCGCCCATGCACTGCCCAACGTCCACCACAATGCCGTGCCGGTGAGGGCGATAGCGGCAAAGTGGCCCAATGCGTGCCATGCCGCCGGGGCATCGCGGCGCAGGGCCAGCGTTTTCAGCGCAGCGGCGTTCAGCCGAAATCGGAGTGTCGTGGACATGGCGCGCCTTGGGGACGGTTTGCGGGCGGTGGGCTCAAGACGCCAGCAGCGCGCGAACGTGGATTTCGATGAAGGCGCGGTCTTCGGGTTGGTGGGTGGGGTTGCCGGCGCGGTGGCCCCATACCGACGGAATCGGCACCAGTTCGGCCCGGCGCAGGTGGGCCATCTCCAGGCGGTTGTCGTCAACCTGGAAGTACAGATCGTGGTCGCCCGGCATCAGTAGCACGCGGGCGCGGATGGCGGCCAGCGCCTGCGGCAGGTTGCCGCCATATAACGCATTGGCGCTGATGTCGCCGTGCTGCCAGGTCCAGAACTGCGCCAGCAGGTCGGCGGCGTTTCGGCGCGCGAAATTGCTGTCCCAGAAGCGCACCAGGTAGTCCTCGATCGAGGTGGCGCCGAAGGTGCGCCACAACTCCTGGCGGTAGAAGGTTTGCGACAGCGCCCAGCCGGCGTAGACCCGCCCCATGGCCTTGAAGCCGCGCACCGGCGGCTCGCGGAAAGCGCCGTCTTCGTAGGCTGGGTCGGCCTTCAGTGCATGGGCCGCGCCTTCGATGAAGACCCGGTTGTGCGGCGCGCACCGCGCCGAGCCGCAGACCACCGCGATGCGCTCGACTGCATCGGGGTACATCGCCGCCCAGTGGTAGGCCTGCATGGCGCCCATCGACCAGCCGTAGACCAACGCGATGCGGTCGATGCCGAACACCTCGGCCAGCATCTGGCGCTGCACCTGAACCGCGTCGAAGACGGTCACGTCGGGGTAAGGCGTGCCGGGCAGCTCAGAAGGTGTGTTCGAGGGTGAACTCGACAGCCCGTTGCCGAACAGGTTGAGGATGACGACGAAATAGCGCGACGAATCCAGCGCCGCACCGTCGCCGACCATGAACTGCGTATCGGTGTGCTGCGCGCTGTACGAGGTGGGGTAGAGGATGACGTTGGACTTGTCGGCCGCCAGTGTGCCGAAGGTCTTGTACGCCAGTGTCATGCGCGGCAGCACGCGGCCGCATTGCAGCTTGACGTTCAGCGCTTCGTAGCAGAGGTGGTCGGGGTTCGTGATCATATCTATACTCACCGTACAGTAATCGCCGAATATACGCAAAATGAGCGCTGAAGTGAAGGCACCGGCCGCGCCGCGCCGCGCCGGTCGCCCACGGTCCGATGCGGCGGCCACGGCGGTGCTCGATGCGGCCTACCGCCTCAGCGCCGAGTTGGGGCTGCGCGGCACGGGCATGCAGGCCATCGCCACTGCGTCGGGCGTCTCCAAGATGACGATCTACAAGTGGTGGCCGAGCCGGCTGCACCTGTTGATCGACGCCTACCTGCGCCAGGCCACGGCGCTGCTGCCGCTGTCCGAGAGTGAACCGCCGCTGGCGGCCATCCGCGCCCATGCGCTGCGGTACGTGGCCGCCTTGCAGGGCGACCTGGGGCGTGTGCAATTGGCGGTGCTGGCCGAATGCCTGGCCGAGCACGGCAATGCCGACCTCTTCGTCGAACGCTACCTGCGCCTGCGCCGCGACCTGGGCGTGCGCGTGATCCGGCGCGGCCAGCAGGATGGCAGCATCGGCACCGGCCGCTCGGCGCAGGCGCTGTATGACCAGATCTATGGCACCATCTTCTACCGCTGCCAGTTTGGCCTGAAAGGGCTGAACCGCGCCTTCGTCAAGTCCTTGGTGGACGCGGTGCTGCAAGCCGAAGCGGCACCAGTGCACCACGCCCGCACCCAGCGGGCCCTTCACGGCCGCAAGGGCGGCTCCCAGGGCGTGTAGCGCACCAGCAGGATCGACGCGGTGCCGTAGGCCGCCATGCCCACTGCCACCAGCGCGAAGATGCTCCAGACCGGCGCTTGCGCGGCCACCAGCGCCGCCCCGCCGGCGGCCACCAGCAGCAGGCGCAGCGTGCCGGCCAGCACCTGGCCGCCGACCCGATTGGCCGCAATGGCCGACGAATACAGGCTCAAGCCTGCACCGTACAGCGCGTAGAACGGCCCGGCCCAGTGAAAGTAAGTGTCGGCCGCGGCCAGCACGGCCGGGTCTTTGGTGAAGCGGTCGGTCCAGAGATCAGGCACCACGGCCAGCACCAGGCCGGCGCTGCCCAGCAGCAGGCCGGCCATCGCCGCCGCCGCCCAGCCCACGCGGCGGGCCCGGGCCACCTGGCCCGCGCCGATGGCCATGCCGATCAGCGGCACCGAGGCGGCGCCAAAGCTGAAGGCCAGCGGCACCAGCAAAAATTCAAGC
>JANOAQ010000646.1:0-10776 GCA_031411195.1 Burkholderiaceae bacterium
CGTCCCAGTCGGACATCTGGGCGCTGCCTGCCCTGTTGCGAGGCAAGAAGGTTCTGGTGGTCGGCGACCACAAGCAGGTGTCACCGTCGGCGGTGGGGACTGCCGAGGAGAAAATCAAGGAGCTGGTCAGCCGGTTCCTGACCAACCAGCCGCACGGTTCGGAGATGACGCCGGACAAGTCCATCTACGACCTGGCCCGCGTCGTGTTCGCCGGCAACTCAGTCATGCTGAAGGAGCACTTCCGCTGCGTGCCGGCCATCATCGAGTTCTCCAATCGTGAGTTTTACCAAGGTGACATCCGGCCCCTGCGCGTGCCCAAGGCCAACGAGCGCCTGGACCCTCCGCTGGTCGATGTGTTCGTCAAGGGCGGGTACCGCAAGGGCGACGTGAACACCCCGGAGGCGAAGGCCATCGTCGACGAAATCGCAGCCATCCTGGCCGACCCTTTGTTCGACGGTCGGAGCATCGGCGTCGTGACCTTGCTCGGCACCACACAGGCGGCGCTTATCAACGAGATGGTGAGCGAGCGGATTTCGCCGATTGACGTCGTTGCCCGCAAGATTGCGATTGGCCCTCCGCCCGTGTTCCAGGGCCGGGAACGCGACATCATGCTGGTGTCGATGGTCCTCGGTCCGGGTGACCGGTCGGCAGCCAACCGTGCCGACATGCACCAGCGGTTCAATGTGGCGCTGTCCCGCGCGCGAGACCGCATGTACCTCTTCCGCTCGGTCGCCGAGACCGACTTCAAGGAGGACTCGCTGAACGGCAAGGTCATCAGCCACTTCAAGCAACCGTTCCGGCAGGACGCCAAGAAGGTGCAGGCGCTGCGCGAGCGGTGCGAGTCGGGCTTCGAGTTCGAGATGTTCGACGAGTTGGTGAAGCGCGGCTTCCGTGTTGAACCGCAGGTTGCCTGTGGCGGCTACCGCATTGACTTCGTCGTCGAGGGCAACGAAGGCCGCCGCCTGGCTATTGAGTGCGACGGGGACCGGTACCACGGCCCGGGGCAATGGCAAGACGACATGGTGCGCCAGCGGGTGCTGGAGCGCGCCGGCTGGACGTTCTGGCGCTGTTTCGCATCGAGCTTTGTCCGACGGCGCGAGGCGGTGCTTGCCGACCTCATGCAAACGCTGCAGCGGCTGGGCATCGAGCCACTTGGCTCAGAGACCGTCGACAGTACCGTGTGGGTCCACTACAAGGAGGTCGACCCCTACGGCGTGGAAGATGACCAAGAGCAGGAGGCAGCGTAACCATGCCCCGTCCCTTGATGCAGCACGGCGTTGGGCAGCTAGAAGACATGTTCGGCAGCTGTCGCGGCAGCCTGCAAGTTCTGCGGCAGTTGGAGAACGAGCTTCAGTATCGTCAGGTCCCACGTGCTCTGGCGCTGTTGGAGAAGGTCCAGGCCGCCATGGCAGCCAGCGGCGACGTCCAAAGAGAGCCACCTTCGCGGGTGCCGACAACTCCTCCACCCTCGGCACCGGCACCTCCAAAGCAGCCCGACCTCTGGGGCCAGGCACCTGCCTCCGAGGTACCGGCGGTGAGGCCGTCGCCCACACCACCGGTGGCTGCGGTCCCGCCTCCGCAGGTACCCAGGCCGGCGCCGACAGTCAGGACAGCGGACGCTCCGCCGGCTCCCAAGCCCACCGCGCCAACCACGCCGACGATGCCGGTTGAAGATGCCTACAAGCTTTTGAAGGCGACCGCCGGTTCAACGTGGGAATCGATTGAACAGACCCGCCGCCAACTCGTGCAGCAAGCGCACCCTTCGCGACTGAAGGCAATGAGCTCGGAGCGACGTGCGCAGCAGCTGATTGAGGCGCGTCGGGTCAACGCAGCCTATGCTTTGCTGTCGATACAGCGTGCAGGCGGTGGATGAACAAGCACGGCCAACTGTGCAGCGGTTGCAGGCCTTCGACTCCGCCCCGCCGACGGCGGCGGCGTGGCGGTTCACTGCCGTTCGAGCCTGCGCCAAGCTTCAAACTCTGTGTTGCAGAGGCTGACCTCGGCCGCGCGACAATATTGGAGCGGAAATTCCACCGAGTCCCGGTTTCGACACTTTGTTCCCAAACTCCGCTTGGCCGGGTCGGATGGTCAACAGATGCGGACGCGGTTCGACACATTAGCTGCACGGCCCTTCGTCAGTAAGTGGTTATCAGACGTGGTTTTTGACGTCGACACATCGTTGCGAATCCCCAGATGGTGGGTTGTCGCATTCATGTGCCGGAACGCGGTCGGTTGTCGACGGAGCGCGGTGTCTGCCTGCACCCGGTTCGAAACGCGGGCTGCACACACTGGCCTTGCGGTGCGTCGCATCGGCGGGTCGTACCGGTGCCCAGGCATGCGGCTTGCCACCTGCGGCACAGGCATTGCCCCCATGACGAATGAAATCCCATACCCTACACCACGCCCCACCATCCCTGAAGGCCGGCATGAAACCCACGAAACCGGTTCAGCGCTTTGTCGTCGACGCCTACGAACTGGAATGCAGCGCCCGCGGCCTGGATGGCGGCAAGTTCGCGCCCGTGCTCGTTGCAACCAAGCAAGTCTGGCCCAGCCGCCCCCGTGTGATCGACGTCAGCCGCGGCGACCACGCCGATGAAGCGTCGGCCGTCGGCGCGGCCCGCTCAAGGGGCATCGAATGGATTGCCCACTTCGGCTGATTGCCCACCGCCCATCGGCATCCGGGCACGCAGCCGGCTGGCATGCAGCGCATCGGCAATTTTCACTGTCCAGCAAATACCGATGTCATCGCTCGCGTCCCCTGGGCGTGGCTGATACGAAAGGCCCCATGGCAGCAGACACACGCAGCAAGCACGGTGCCATGGGCGCCGACCGTCGCCACGCCTTGCCGTTCAGGGCCATGCCATGAAGCTGCTCGAACTGCTGTTGGGGCTGGTGGCGTTCTCGGTGGCGCTGGCCGTGCTCGCACAGCGCTTCAAGCTGCCGATGGCCGTGCCGCTGGTGCTCGGAGGAATGGGGCTGGCGCTGGTGCCCGACCTGCCAGCGGTCGAACTGGACCCGGAGCTGGCGCTGGCGCTGTTCTTGCCGCCCCTGCTGCAGGCCAGTGCCTACCGCACCGACTGGCCGGCGTTTCGCTCCAACCTGCGGCCCATCCTGCTGCTGGCCGTTGGCGCAGTCTTTTTCACGGCCCTGGCCGTGGCCTGCGTGGCCAAGTTGATGGTGCCCAGCCTGCCGTGGTGGGCAGCGGTTGCACTGGGTGCCATCGTCGCACCGCCTGACGCGGTTTCGGCCAGTTCAGTGCTGAAGAAATTCAGGCTGCCCAAGCGCATCGTGGTGGTGATCGAGGGCGAGAGCCTCATCAACGACGCGTCTGCGCTGGTGCTCTATCGCTTTGCAGTGGCCGCCGTACTGGCCGGCACGGCCAGCTATGGCAGCGCTTCGCTGCAGTTCATCGGGGCGGCCGCCGGCGGCACCTTCGTGGGTTGGCTCGCGGGGCAAGGCGCGATGTGGATCTTCGCGCGCATCGACGACACGCTGCTCGACATCACCGTCAGCATCCTGGCGGGCTTCGCGGCCTACCTGGTGGCCGAAGCGCTGCACGCGTCGGGCGTGCTGGCCGCCGTGGCCTGCGGACTGCTGCTCGGGCAACGCCAACACGCCGAGTTCACTGCCAAGAGCCGGCTCGAACTGCGGGTGGTGTGGGAATTTCTTGAATTCCTGCTGGCGGCGCTGGTGTTCATGCTCATCGGCCTGCAATTGCGCGGCATCGTCGAGCGCTTGGTCGCACAGGACCTAGGAGATCTGATCGCCCTGGGGTTGGCGGTCTCTGCGACGCTGATCGTCAGCCGATTCGTCTGGGTTTTTTCCACGTCGTGGTTGTCGCGTGCCGTCTCACCGGATGTGCGCCGCGCCGACCCCATGCCGTCTTCTGCGTCGTTGGCCGTCATTTCCTGGACGGGCATGCGGGGCGTGGTCAGCCTGGCCGCGGCACTGGCGCTGCCAGGGAACTTTCCGGGGCGCGACCTGATCGTCTTTCTCGCCTTCTGCGCCATCCTCGCGACGCTGGTGCTGCAAGGCACGACGCTGGGTTGGCTGGTGAACCGGCTTGGCGTGGTTGAAGTCGAGCCCGACGCCCCCGCCCCTGAAGAAGCCACCGCACGGGCCGAGATCGCCGATGCGGCGCTGGATGCCGTGAAATCGCACCTGCACGAGGACAGCTCAGACGAGCATGCAGGCGCTGCGGCCGAGTTGGTTCAGGAATATGAGATGCGCTCGCAGCGCGCGAACAGCGAGGACCCTCAGACCATGGCCGAGCACAGGCAGGCGCGCCAACGCCTGCGGCTGCTGGCCATCGACGCAGCACGCGCCAAGCTTCGCGAGCACACCGAGCAGGTCGAATCGAGCACCCACCGTGCCCTGCTTGAAGAGCTCGATCTGCAAGAGCAACAGATTCGCATTGCCCTGGGTGAAACGGCCAGCGGCGCGCCGAGCCCCTGAAGCAGATTCAACGGCGACAGCACACAGGCAAGCGGTCGTTGCGCACCGCCGTCACGCGCCCCAGCGCGGGGTGCGCTTTTCGGCATAGGCGGCCACGCCCTCGCGCCCGTCGGCTGAATTGGCCACGCTGCAGAAGGTGTCCACCGCAGCGGCTACACCGCGCCGGTAGTCGCTGTCGATGGCGCGCAAGAAGGCCGCACGGCCCTGCTGCAGGGCGGTGGGTGATTTGCCGGCCAGCACCTGGGCCAGGGCGCGTGCTTCGGCCAGCGCCTGGCCTTCATCGACCAGCCGGCTGACGAGGCCCAGTTGCTGCGCTTCTTCGGCGCCGAAGCTGCGGCCACTGAACAACAGGTCGAAAGCCCGGTGCCGGCCCACGATGCGCGGCAGGTGGGTGAAGTGGATGGCCGGCAGCAGACCCACGTCGATCTCGGGGTAACCGAATGTGGCGCTGCACCCGGCCACCAGCAGGTCGCAGCCGATGGCCAGCGTCATACCGCCACCCCGTGCGGCGCCATCCACCGCCGCGATGCTGGGCTTGCCCAGCGCGAACTGCGCGTCGGTGAGCTGGGTGTACAGCTTGTCGAGCAAGGCCCGCGTCGCGTCGGGTGCGGCGCCGTGCAGGGCCGACAAGTCCAGCCCGGCGCAAAAGCGGCGTGGCAAGGCGCTGGCCAGGATGACGGCGCGCGCGCTGTCATCGGCCGCCGCGTGGCGCAGGGCCTGCAGCAAC
This sequence comes from Burkholderiaceae bacterium, assembly GCA_031411195.1. GTDB lineage: Bacteria > Pseudomonadota > Gammaproteobacteria > Burkholderiales > Burkholderiaceae_C > Pseudaquabacterium. The sequence goes on from JANOAQ010000646.1 coordinate 5,183, forward strand.
TCGTCCACCATGGACTCGGTCAGGGCGTTGACGGGCGGGTGGCCCAGCGTGATTTCGGCCACGCTGTCGACCACGGCATAACGCACACGGGGCGCGGCCGTCATGGCTTGGGTGGCACGGCGGCGGGTTGTATAGCGGCGGGTTGTATAGCGGCGCGTTGCACGGCAGCGGGTGGCGCAGCGTCCAGTGCTTCGTCCAGCAATTGCAGCGCGGCCAGGGCGAAGGCCAGCATGTTCTGCGTGCGGTCGGCATCGCCCGTGCGCAACAGGCGATCCCGTTGCACCGGGCCGTCCACCGCGAGGCAGGTGTGGCCGGCCGGGTCGCCGTAGGTGTTGCCGGCGGGGCCGGCGGCGCCGGTTTCGGCCAGGCCCCAGGTGGCCCTGAAACGCGTGCGCTGGTGGGCTGCCAGCAGCTGGGCATAGGGCGGGCTGGACGAGCGTTTGCCCACCATGTCGTCGGACGTCAGCGTGGTTAGCAGCCGGCCCGAGCGGCGGGTGTAGAGCACCGCGCCGCCAAGGTAGTAGGCAGACGCACCGGCGCGCGCCAGCAGCGCGGCCGACAGCAAGCCGCCGGCCGACGATTCGGCCACCGCGATGGTTTCACCGCGGGCGGCCAGCTTGTCGCCCACGACTTGGCCCAGGGCGAACAGGGTATTCAGGTCGGCGGTCATCGTGGCAGCGTGTGAAAGGAGCGTGGGGGTCTGTCTCATCAATGCACCGCCCGGTCTTTGCCTTCCCAGAAGGGCGCCCGCAGGATGCGCTTGAGCAGCTTGCCGCTCGGGTTGCGCGGCAGGGTGTCGACGAAGGCTATGCTCTTGGGGCACTTGAAGTGGGCCAGCCGCTCGCGCATCCAGTCGATGATCTCGCGCTCGGTGGCGGTGCTTCCCGGGCGGCGCACCACGCAGGCCTTCACGCTTTCGCCCCACCGGTCATCGGGCACGCCGATCACCGCGCCGTCGGCCACGTCGGGGTGTTTCATCAGGGTGTTTTCGATCTCGGCCGGGTAGATGTTCTCGCCGCCCGAGATGATCATGTCCTTGATGCGGTCGTTGATGTAGACATAGCCGTCCTGCAGGTAGCCGCCATCGCCGCTGCGAAACCAGCCGCCGTTGGCATTGCGCCCTTCGGGAAAGGCGGCGGCGTTGGCTTCGGGGTTGCGCCAGTAACCCAGCATGTTGCCGGGTGACTCGATCAGCACCTCGCCGGTCTGGCCTTCGGGCAGGTCTTGCAGCGTGGCTGGGTCGACCACCCGCACCCGCGCACCCGGCACCGCCTGTCCGGCCGAGCGCAGCAGCTTGGCCTTGGGGCCGCTGGTCTGGTGGTCGTCGGGCTGCAAGAAGGTGGCCGAGCCCGAGATCTCGGTCAGGCCGTACACCTGCATGAAGCCGCAGCCGAAAGCGGCCATGGCATCGGTGAGCACCCGGTCGCTGATGGGCGAGCCGCCATACGACATGAGCTTGAGCGACTTGAAGTTGCCTTGCCGGAGCTTGGGCGACTGCAGCATGAACAGCATCATGGCCGGCACCACGAAGGTGTGGGTGATGCCGTGCTGGCCGATGGCGTCGATGAAGGCGCCGGGATCGAAATCGGGGTAGCTCGAACCCACGGCGCCGGCATACAGCGGAAACAGCCCCATCGTGGCGCCGGCGATGTGGAAGGTCGGCAGGGCATTGCCCACCACCGACTGCGCGTCGACCTTCCACACGGCTTCGCCGAGCTGGCAGTTGAAGATCAGCCCGGCATGCGACAACACCACGCCCTTGGGCAGGCCGGTGGTGCCACTCGAATACAGCTGCAGCATCGGGTCCTGGGGCTGGGCGTGCACCGCCTGGAACTCGTCGGATGCGTTGGCAAACCAGTCACGAAAACCCGGCAGGCCGTCGTTCGCACTGTCCTGGGCACCGTCGGTCACCACCACCTGTTGGATCGTCGGCAGTGCGGGCAGGTCGACCAGCGGCAAAAAGGCGCGGTCGGCCATCATCAGCCGGGCACCGCCGTGCGCCACGATGTACTGCACCTCGGCCGGCGCCAGGCGCCAGTTCACCGGCATGCACACGGCGCCCAGCTTGGCCGCGCCCAGGGTCAGCAGCAGGGCGTCGATGTGGAATTTGGTGAGGGCCGCTACCCGGTCACCGGCCACCACGCCCAGGGTGGTCAAGGCGTTGGCGACGCGGTTGGTGGCGCGCTCGACGTCGGCAAAGGTCCACAGCTGCTCGCCGCAACGGTAGGCCAGGCCTTGCGGGCGGTGGGTGGCCTGGTGCTGCAGGATCTGAAGGAAGGTGGTTCCGGGCATGGAGTCTCCTGGTCTGGGCCGCGATGGTGGTGGCGCTGCCCGGGCCCGTCTTGCGTCAATTGGGCAGCAGGCCCAGCTCGCGCAGCAGCTCGTCGCTGTGCTCGCCCAACTGCGGCGCGTGGCGCAGATCGGGCAGATCGCAGCCGCCAAAACGCACCGGCTGCCGCACTTCCAGGTAGGCGCCTTCACTGGGGTGCTGGCGCTCGCGGAACATGCCCACCTTTTGCAGATGGGGGTCTTGCGGCAGGTCGCCGATGGTCTGCACCGCCATCGCCGGCACGGCGATCTGCTTGAACAAGGCCAACCATTCGGCCGAGCTGCGGCTGGGCAGGATGGCGGCCATCTCGGTGTACATCTGCGACATGTTCAGGCGCCGCAGGTCCTTGGTGGCCAGGCTGGGCCGCTCGAAGACGTCGGGCCGGCCCACCGCCTGGAAGAAGCGCTGCCAGCGGTCGTCCAGGTAGGGCGCCACCGACAGCCAGCCGTCGCTGCTGCGCATGGGCTGGCGCACCGGGTCGAGCTGGCGCGCATAGCCCCAGTCGCCGGTGGGCGGCACCATCGTCATGTCGCAGAAGTGCTCCACCAGGTTGAAGCTGGTGAGCGACTCGAACATCGGTACCTCCACGTGCTGGCCCTCACCGGTGCGCAGGCGGTGCACCAGGGCGGCCAGCACCGCATAGGTGGCGTGCAGGCCCGACACCTTGTCGGCAAACAGCATGGGCAGGTAGCGCGGCGCGGGGTTGCCGTCCACCCGGGGCAGCAGGGCGGCGGCGCCGGTGCTGGCCTGGATCACGTCGTCGTAGGCCTGCTGGCCGGCATACGGCCCCTCCAGCCCGAAGCCGGTGCAGTGCACGTAGATCACGTCGGGGCGCAGGGCGCGAACGGCGTCGTAGTCCAGCCCGAGCCGGGCCACCGCCTCGGGGCGGATGTTGTGCACCACGATGTCGGCGGTGGCCAGCAGGCGCTCGAGGGCGGTGCGGCCGGCTGGTGATTTCATGTCCCACACCACCGAGCGCTTGCCGCGGTTCAGCCGCAGGAACACCGGCCCCATGCCCACCGTGTGCGCCGGCTTGCCGATCACCCGCACGGTGTCGCCTTCGGGCGGCTCGATCTTGACGACATCGGCGCCCAGGTCGGCCAGGGTCTGGGTGCAATAGGGGCCGAAGACCACGGTGCTCAGGTCGACCACGCGCAAACCGGCCAGGGGTGAGCGGGGGGCAGCGGCGGGATCGGGTGCGGGCATGGCGACCTTGCTTCGAGGTGATGGGCGGTGGGACGGCGAACGTGAAGGGCGACGTGACGGGGGACGTGACAGGCGATGCCAAGCGTCGGGCGAGCGCCGATCATGCCGCCCGGTGGTGGGCCGGCCCATCGTCCGAAGCGACGATGCCACACCGGCATACTGCCTGCATGAAAAAAACACTCTGGCGGCGGCAGGCCGACGCCTACCCCTTGCGCGGCGAACTGGCACCACGATTCTCCGACCTCGACCTGTGGCAGCACCTGAACAACGCGGCCCTCATCGCCCTGCACGGTGAGGCCTGCCAGCGCTGGCTGCGCACGGTGCTGGGCGCCGATGTGTGGCGGCGCAAGGCCCCGTTGCTGGCGGCGCGCCGCCTGGCCACCGACTTTCTGGCCGAGGCCCACTACCCCGAGCCGCTGACCACGGGGGTGCGCCTGCTGGGAGTGGACGGCGACGGGTTCTGCCTGGGTTCGGCGCTGTTTCAGCACGGCACCTGCGTGGGCCTGCACGAGGTGCACATCTCGGCCTGGCAGCACGGCCTGCCCGCGCCCTTGCCAGCCGAGGTGGCCGATGCGCTGCGGGCTGAAGCCGGGCGTCAGCCGGCCCTGGCCGACAGTGCGCCGGCCGCCGAGCCCGTGCCGTGGGCGACTGAATCGACGCCCGGGCTGGCCGACTTCCCCTGGCAACTGGCCATGGATTCGCGCTTTGCCGACACCGACGCCCTGGGCCTGGCCGGTGACCTGAGCCTGGCGCGCTGCGCCGAGCAGACGCGGGTGCAGTTCCTCACCCAGGCCTTCGGCCCCGAGCGGCTGGCCGGGCCCACCGGCTTCATGGTCGGCCACGTGGCCCAGCACTGGCTGCAGCGCGGCCGCCCGCCGGCGCGCTGGGTCAACACCTGCGGCGTGTCGCGCCTGGGCGAGCGCTCGATGGCGGTGCGCGGCGGGGTGTTCGACGGACCGCAGTGCCTGGCCGCCTTCGATTCGGTGATGGTGGCCATCGACCACGCCAGCCGGCGCAGTTGCCCGCTGTCCGATGCCGCCCGCGCCGCGCTGGCGCCCTACGCCCTGGCCGCCTGACCGGCTGCGCGGCGGCGCTGCGCCTTCCCGGACAATGCCGCCCGAACCGACGACCCTTCGAAAGACCCGCATGAGCGACACCCCCGGCAACCTGCCCCCCAACGACACCGCGACGCCCGCCCGGCCGCCGCTGCCCGACCACCTGTCGGTCGACCCGCGCAGCGCGCACCACGTGGCCGCCGTGTTCGCGCACGACATCGGCATCCGCTTCAACGGCCAGGAGCGCTCGGATGTGGAGGAATACTGCATCAGCGAAGGCTGGGTCAAGGTGGCCGCCAGCCGCGCGATCGACCGCAAGGGCCGGCCGCTGATGCTCAAGCTCAAGGGCACCGTCGAGGCGTTTTACAAGTAGTCCACAAGTAGTGCACCCGAGCCGCGCGTGCGCCCGCCGGTGCTACAAGCGGGGGCCTTGCAGCCGGAGACCCGCATGAACAACCGTTGGCAGATTGGTGATGTGACGATCACCCAGGTGGTGGAGGCTGGCCCCACGCCCACCTCGACCCGGTTCTTCTTCAAGGACCCGCCCGACGACCTGGTGCAGCAACACGGCTGGCTCAAGCCGCACTTTGCCGACGACGAAGGCCGACTACTGGTGTCAGTGCACTGCTTCGTCATCGAATCGGCCGGCCGGCGCATCGTGGTCGATACCTGCGTGGGCAACGACAAGCCGCGCCAGAACCCCGGCTGGCACCAGTTGAGCAACCCCTTCCTGCAGGATCTGGCGGCGGCCGGTTTTGCGCCCGACACCATCGACACGGTGCTGTGTACCCACCTGCACGTCGACCATGTGGGCTGGAACACCCGCTGGTCGGCTGGCCACTGGGTGCCCACCTTCGCCAATGCACGCTACCTGTTTGCCCGCACCGAGTGGCTGCACTGGTCGGCCCTGGCCGAGGCCCGGCGCGCCGCGCAGCCCGATGCGGGGGCTATGGACGATGTGCTGGGCGATTCGGTGCAGCCCATCGTCGATGCCGGCCTGGCCG
>JANOAQ010000647.1:0-10066 GCA_031411195.1 Burkholderiaceae bacterium
GCAGCAGGTACTGGTCGATGAAGGCCTTGCCCAGCAGCGGGCCCAGGGCTTCCAGCGCGGCGGCCACCACCAGCCACAGCGCACTGGCGCGCAGGGCACGGGCATCGGGCCGGGCGCTGTGCACCAGCAGGGCCAGGGCGGCGCGGCGCTCCACCGCGTCGGCGCGCACTTGGGTGGCGTCCACGGTCATGGGGTGTCTTCCAACGACGCTTCCAACTGCTGCACCCGCCACTGGGTGGCATACCAATGACCGTGGCCAGGGGCCGTGGCGCCCGCCAGCACGCCGGTCAGCGCGGCATGCGTGCCTTGTTCGGTGATTCGGCCATGGCGCATCACCACGATCTGGTCAGCGTCCATCACCGTCGCCAGGCGGTGGCTGACGATGAGCACCGAGCGGCCGCTTCGCTGCTGGCGCAGCGTGGCCAGGATGCGTGCGGCCGTGCCGGTGTCGACCGCGGACAGGGCGTCGTCCAGCAGCAGCAGGGGCGCGTCGGCCAGCAGGGCGCGGGCGATGGCCACACGTTGGCGCTGGCCGCCCGACAGGGTGACGCCACGCTCACCCACCGGCGTGTCGTAGCCCTGGGGCAGGCGGCTGATGTCGTCGTGCACGGCGGCATCACGTGCGGCAGCCTCGATCTGGGCGCGCGTGGCATCGGGCCGGGCCAGGGCGATGTTCTCGGACACGGTGGCCGAGAACAGGAAGGGCTCTTGGGGCACCCAGGCAATGCCCTGGCGCAGTGCAGCCAGGGTGTAGTCGGCCAGGGGTGCATCGCCCCAGGTGATGCGACCTTGCGGCGCCGTCCATTGACGAAGCAGCAGTTTGACCAGCGTGCTCTTGCCCGCACCGGTGGGGCCCACGATGCCCAGGGTGCGACCGGCCGGCAGGTGCAGATCGATGCCCGCCAGCGCCGGGTGGTTGCCGCCGGGGTAACTGAACTGCAGGCCCTGCACCTGCAGATCGGCGGCGCCGAACAGCGGCAGCTGGCCGTGGTCGTCCACCGTCAGGGCGTCATCCAGCACCGGCTGCAGGCGGCCCCAGGCGGCGCGGCCACGCTCGATCAGGCTGAGCACCCAGCCACAGGCGAACATCGGCCAGATCAGCTGGCCCAGGTACATGCCAAAGCTGGTGAGCTGGCCCACCGTCATCTCCCCACGCCAGACCAGCCAGCCGCCAAAGCCCAGTGACAAGGCCATGGCCACGTTCAAGGTGCCGCCCACCGCCGGCTCGTAGGCGGCCTCCCAGCGTTGCGCGCGCAGGCCACGCGCCGAGGCATTGGCGGCCAACGCGCCGAACTGCCGCGCTGCCTGCCCCGTGAGACCCAAGGCGCGCAAGGTGCGCACGCCAGAGAGCGACTCCTGCACCTGGTCATTGAGGCTGCTGAAGGCGTCCAGCGCCTGCCGCGAGGCGGTGTGCAGGTGGGTGGATATCCACCAGAAGGCCAGCGCCATCAGCGGAAAGGGCAACAGCACCACCAGCGCCAGGCGCCAGTCGACGCCCAGCGTCATGGCGGCCACCACCAGCACCAGGGTCATGGTGCCATCGAAGCCGGCCAGCATGGCCTCGCCAGCGGCCATCTCCACGGCGTCCACATCATTGGTGGCCAGGGCCATCAGGTCGCCGGTACGGCGGGTCTGGTAGAAGCGCGGGCCCTGCTGCGCCAGACGCTGGTACAGCTGCACGCGCAGGCCCACGCCCATGCGGTAGGCCGTGGAAAACAGCTGCAGCCGCCAGGCCACGCGCAGGCCGTAGATGGCGGCACCGGCAGCCAGCAGCCATGCGATCTCGACCCACAGCGCCTGGCCGCTCAGGCGCTGGGCCACCAGGCCGTCCACCATGTGGCCGATCTGCCGGGGCAGCCACACCCCCAGCGCGGCAACGCCGGCCAGCATCACGCCTGCCGAGGCATAAACGCGCCAATGGCGAAGCACGAAGCCACCGATCAGGCGAGACAGGGTCATGGGGAATGGGTCGGCCAGAACGTGGCGGTGGCAAGGGCAGGGCGGGCGCGCATTCTAAGGACGGCGATTGCGCCACTGGGCGCGGTCGGCATGCCTCAGCCGACGCCGGGCCGCCCCAAGGCGGCTGAGCGCCCCCTCGGGGGGCAGGAGCGAAGCGACGTGGGGGTGGACATCTCAGCCTAGCCTGGCGGGGTCGATGAGGACGACCTGGCCGTGGCGCTTGCGCACCTCGCGCACCAGGTGGTCGGTTCCGCCCGGTCCGTCGCCAGGGGCGCCGTTCCACAGCGCGATCAGGCGCACGCGATCGGGGCCGCAGGCCAGCGCGGTGTCCAGCAACCAGAGATTGCCGCGCGCAAACGGGTCCTGCCCCGATGGCAGCGGGCCCAGCACCGATGGGGCGTCCAGGATCGGCCGGTCAGCCCCTAGGGCGGCCCGTGCCGAGTCATAACGTGCCTGCCAGTGGGCACCCGAGGGCTGCACCGAGGCCTGCAGAAACTGTGCCTCGTCCAACGGCTGCAGCCACTGCACCTGCAAGCCACGCGCCTGGGCCGCTTCGGTGAAGATCAGGTCACCGCCCGCAGCCCCTTGGGTGAGGGCCAGGTCGTCGGGCCCGGCGCCCATTTGGTCCAGGACGTCACTGATGCGCCGAGCCGCTGCAGGTACCAGGGCTGGCGGAAAGCGCGGCGATGCCCGGTCTGGGGCGTCGACCATGTGGCCGGTGAACAGCAGCACCAAGCGTGGCTGCCAAGGGGCTGCAGACTCCGGCACGGGCACGGGCACGGGCATTGGAAGGGGTCAGCTCTCGCGGATGTCGGCGATCACGTCCTGCCCGAAGTCGGCGCGGTGCAGGCGTGCCAGCAGTTGGCGAGCGCAGTCGGCGGGGCTCAGCAACTGGCCCTGGGCGTGCAATTGGGCAAAGCGCTCGCGCTCGGGGAACAGTGCGGCGTCGGCACCGCGCAACTGGGCCTGCATGTCGGTGTCGATCACGCCGGGCGCCATCGACACGATGTGCGCACCGTTGGGCCGTGCTGCTTCTTCCAGGGCCAGGGCACGGCTGAGGTGGTCCATGCCGGCTTTGGCGGCGCAGTAGGTGGCGCTGCCCGCCATCGCGCGTCGGCCCAGGCCCGAGCTGATGTTCAGTACCCGGCGCGGGCTGGTCCAGGCCTCGGTGCTGCCAAGAAAGCTGGCTGTGAGCAGCACGGTGGCTTCCAGCCCGGCGCGCATGGCGTGGCTGATTTCGGCCAACGGCACCCGGCCCAACGGCGCCGGCAGGCCCACCACGCCGGCGTTGTTGATCAGCGTGGCACTGGCCACCTGCGCGGCAGGAAAGCCACTCAGCCATCGCCCCAGCCGTTCGGCCGGGGCGATGGGTTCGTTCAGATCGACCGACCACTGCGTGAGTGGTACGCCTGCGGCATCGGCCTGCGCTTGAAGGCCCTCGTTCTGGCGCCGGGCCAGGCCCAGCACGGTGTGGCCAGGCTGCAGCAACTGCGCTACCAGGGCCGCGCCCAGGCCGCGCGACGAGCCGGTGACGATGTAGAGGTGGGTGGGTGCTGAATTTGTCATGGCTCAAAGCATAAGCCCCTCTGATGCCGGGCGGTCAGGCCGATGCAGGCTGGGCACCGACAATCGCGGGATGCAAAAACCTTGGGTAATGGCGCTGGCTGCCGGCGTGATGGTGTTGCTGGTTGCCTTTGCGCTGCCCCTGATGCGCATGGGCGGCGCCGACACCACGCTGGCCGAAGGCATGCCCACTGACGGCTTGCCCTGGCAAGTGGCGCGACTGCCCGAAGGCCGGTCACGGGTGTTCGGGCTGGAACTCGGTCGCCACACGTTGTCGGATGTTCAGGCCCGCCTGGGTGACGCCATGCAGGTAGCGCTGGTGGCCCGGCTGGGCGACGACGCGGCACTGGAGGCGCTGGTCGAGCCCTATGTGGCAGGTTTTGTCTCGGGCCGGCTGGTATTGGCCTTTGACGCGCCAGCCGCGCGGCGCCAGGCTTGGCGTGACCGGGCCACCGGCTCCGAGCCCATGGAGGGTGGCGTGCGGCGATTTCGCCTGCGCGCGGCCGATCTGGCCGAGGCGGGCCGCAGCCGGCTGTTGGGCATCAGCTTCGTGCCGACGGTGCGCCTGACCGAAGAGGACGTGCGCCAGCGCTTCGGCGCGCCGGCCGAAACGCTGGCCCAGCCGGGCGGGCCCGTGCTGCTCTACCCTGAACTGGGCTTGAGCATCAGCGTGGCGACTGGCCAGCGCGGTGTGCTGCAGTACGTGGCGCCGGCCGACTTCTCGGCACGGCTGCGTGCGCCCCTGGTGGCTCAGCCGCGTTCATCGGCGTCCGGGCCCGCGCCTGCGCGCTAGACACACGCATCAAAAGGGCGGCGGGCTGCTGAAATTATGGCTGCCTCCAACATCGACCCAGGCCAGGCTGCAGGCATGCAGCAGCAAGCGCGGCGCGGCCGCCAGCCATTGGGGCGGCGCGTACAAGGCATCGCCAAGGATGGGGTGGCCGATGGCTGCCAGATGCACCCGCAACTGGTGGGTACGGCCAGTGACCGGCATCAACGCCAGCCGGCTGGTGCCCGCTGCCGGGTCGTGCGACAGCAACTGCCAGCGGGTAAGTGACGGCTTGCCGGTGACTTGGCAAACCTGCTGGCGCGGGCGGTGGGGCCAATCGGCAGTCAACGGCAAATCGATCTCACCGCAATTGGCGCCCGGGTGGCCGCCCACCACCGCTTCGTAGCACTTGTGAACCTGGCGTTCGGCAAATGCGATGGACAAGGCGCGTTGCACTTGAGCGCCCCGGCCAAACACCACCAGCCCCGAGGTCGCCATGTCGAGCCGGTGCACCACCAAAGCGTTGGCGCAGCGGGCCTGGGCGCGCGTGGCCAGGCAATCGGCCTTGTCGGCACCACGGCCGGGCACGCACAAGAGGCCGGCGGGCTTGTCGACGAGCAGCAGGCGGCCATCCAGGTGCACAACGCACAGGGGTGCTGCGGCATCCGGGCGCATGAGGCCCCCGGCAAGCCCTTTTGCTGCGGCGGGCGTCAACCCTGGGCCGAAGCGGTGCGTGGGCCCAGCGAAATGTCGCCGTACCAGGCCTCCATCTGGGTTTTCAGCGCGTCGGCATCGGTCAACACGCCCACGCCGATGATCTTGCCCGGCGCTTCACCGAACACGCGCCGGTAGTCGGCCACCACATCGCGTTGGTAGTGCAACCAACGGCCAGTGCGATGCGCACCGCTTTCGACGGTGAGGTACTGGATTCGGCTGGTGCGGTGGTTGCGGTGCACCGATTCGAGTGCATTGCGGCCGCCGTCCCACACGTACATCAGCGTGGCGTAGGGCAGGCGCTGCCCGGTGAAGAGCTCGACCTGCTCGTAGAACAGGCGATCGCGCAATGGCAGCCGCGTGTCATCGCCCTCGAAGGCCAGGATCAGGCGGGCCGGGCAATCGTCGTGCTCGGCTGCGGCCACATCTGCCTCGACGGGAGCGTGCCGCACCCGCCAACTGAAGCTCAGCAACCCCGAGTCGGCCGGATCGATCTTGACCGCGCAACGCAGCCCGGTGGCCGAACCGGCCGCACGGGCGTGCAAGACCTGTCGCTGACCGTCCTGCACCACTGCATAGCGGGTGCGTGTGAGGTCGCGGCGCAAGGCGTAGTGGTGCCAGCCCTGCGGTGCCGCGCCAGCGTGCATGCCGGAAAACGGCGGTACCTGCAAGGCGGGTGGCGCGTCGGGCGGCGCAGCGGGTTCGTTGCCTGCCGCCGCGATGTCTGGTGGTGCGCTCGCGCAGCCTGCCAAACCGAACGCGGCCGTGCCTGCCAGGCCGGCAAGGCAACAGCGGCGTTGCAGGTCCATGACGCGCACTCGCTGAGCTGACTTTGTCATGTCGACCACCGCCTTCAAGATCTGCCTGTAAACAACAGCGCGCGATGTTAGCGGTGGTCTGGCGGGATGGGCCCCCCGCTTCAAGGCACGGGAGAACCCGCACGGCCTGCCTTCGGGCGGGCCGCAGCGCAATCAGTCGGACGGCTTGTCCATCGAGCGCATAGCCGCCGCCCGCAGGTCAGCGGCAAATCCGGGCTCGGTCGCCTCGATGCGAGCGGCCCAGGCCATCACCGATTCGGCGTCGGACGGCTCGGCTTGCTTCAGGCTGAGTTGCCATCGGTCGAGGCGCCGCAGCCCATTGATCGTGGCGGCGGCCAGGGTTCCAAACCAAAGCGAACCGCGGGGGATGGTCAGCCGGGTCGGGCGACCGAAGGTCATTGATGCGTTGGTCATGGTGCTGACTCCTACATTGCATGACCTCGGGTTGAGGTCATGTTGCGGTGCAGTATAGGGTTTTCACTTAGTTTCTGCAGAAGGTTGATCGCGGGACTTGACAGATGCGTGGGTGTATTTCACGACATGCGTGTTTCGCCGTGACCGCTAGCGTTTGACAGCACGCCACCCGCGCGGCAACACTCCGGTCCTTCCCACCGACTTCAAGGAGCGCAGCCATGACCTACACCGCCATTGCCCCCTTGTCGGTTCGCGCGCGCTAGTCTGCCGCTGCCCGGGTGCCTGCCGGCACCCCTGGGCTGGTCAACATCCAGCCCAATGACTTGCGGCGCCGCCCGGCGCCCGTGATCCGACCTCCCACCCAAGCCACGAAGCGCGCCTGCCAGGCGGCTTCGTCTTCGGGCATCGCGCGCCTTGCGCGGTGCCGCTGGCTGCCCGGATTGCCGTCGCTGCTGTGCGACCAACCCGGCCAGCCCCGAGGGTTGATCACGACATGATGGATTCGATTGATATTGAGGCATTGCAGGCCATCGGCCTGGGCGATGCGGTGCGCCGCCAGTTGGCGCACGGTGTGGCCGATCCCCAGGCGCGGCCCATGCGCCTGGTGGAAGTGCAACGTGCGCACTTCCTCCTGCACGATGGCCACGGCACGCACCGTGCCCGCTGTGCCAGTGCACTGCGCCACGACCTGCTAGCCCAGGGTGAGGCTCTGGCCGTTGGCGATTGGGTGCTGGCCCGTCCCGACGATGCGGCCGGATGCACCATCACCTGCCGGTTGCTGCCGGGCCGGCGCATCATCCGGCGAACGTTGGATGGCCGCGCCAACGAGCACCACGGTGCTGCCCAGCGCCAGGTGCTGGTGAGCAATGTCGACACGGCCTTGCTGGTCATGGGGCTGGACCACGATTTCCAGCTGCGCCGGCTCGAGCGTTACCTGGCCCTGGTGCATATGGCCGACGTGCAACCGGTGCTGGTGCTGAGCAAGGCCGACACCGTGCCCCCCGAGCGCGTGGCCCAGCGCCTGGCAGAGGCGGCCGATGTGTTGCCCACACGCACGCCAGTGCTGGCGCTGGATGTGCGCCAGGCGTTTGCCGCTGCGGCATTGGCAGCCTGGCTGCAACCTGGCCAGACGCTGGTCTTGCTGGGCAGCAGTGGCGCGGGCAAGAGCACCCTGGCCAACACCCTCACCGCTGCCACGGCCGGTCTGTCAGGTCGGGGTACCGGCGCCGTGCGGGCCGATGACAGCCGTGGCCGCCACACCACCACCGTGCGCACCCTGATTCCGCTACCCGGGGGTGCCTGCGTGATCGACACGCCGGGCTTGCGGGCGCTGCGCCTGGACGTGGCCGATGCTGGCGATCTGGCCCAGGCCTTCGGCGATGTGGCGAGGCTGGCACCCCAGTGCCGGTTTCGTGATTGCCGACACCAGGCCGAGCCGGGCTGCGCGGTGCGCCTGGCGGTGGACACCCCCCGGCTGGACAACTACCAGAAGCTGTTGCGAGAAGCCCGCCGCGACAGCATGGGCCCGCTGGAACGCCGCGAACAACTGGCCGCCTGGAAGGTTCAAGGCCGTGCGGCCCATGCCCGTGTGAAGGCCAAGCGGGGGGCGCAATGAGGCCTGTTCCCTCGATCGTGGCGGCTCGGTGCGCGCATACTCAAAGGCCCACGTTCAAGCGCTGTGATGCTGCACATTCCCACACTGATGTTGGCCCTGGTGCTGGGTTTTCTGCTGCTGACGCTGGAGTTGGGCGTCTCGCAGAAGGGGTTGCGTGCGCGCCCCGAGATTCGGCGCTGGACCTTGGGCAGCTGGGCCATGCTGGGCGCCTTTGCAGCGCTCGGTGCCCGAGGGCAGATCCCCATCGAGCTGTCCATCCTGCTGGGCAACGGCGGCATCTGCATCGGCGTGGCGCTCTACGCACAGGCCTTGTGTCTGCTGTTGCAGGTGCCGGCACCCCGGTGGCTGATGCCAGTGCAGCCGGTCATCTGGCTGGCCATGGTGCTGATGCTCGATTGGCCGCTGAGCCAGCGGACAGCGGTGTTGTCGGTCATCTACGCGGTGCTGCTGTGGCCCAGCGTGCTGGTCATTGCCCGGCACGGCTGGCGTGCCGAGCGATCGCTGCGCACGGTGGCCATCACCATGGGATTGGCCGGGCTGGTACAGGTAGTGCGAGCCTGGCACGCCTGGACCCATCCCCAGGACTACGGCGATCTGATGCAGGCCAGCCTGGGGCAGGGGCTGACCTTTCTGCTGGCCTTCATGAGCCTGCTGGGCGCGGGCTTCGGCTTCGTGTTGGCCGTGTTCGAGCGGGTTGCCAGCCAGATGGAGACTTTGGCAACCCATGACGGCCTGACGGGCTGCTGGAACCGCACCACCACCGATGCCCTGCTCGAGCATGAGTTGCGCCGCGCCCAGCGCACGGCCACGCCGGTGGCCTTTGTGTTGCTGGATCTCGACCACTTCAAGCTGGTGAACGACGTGCACGGCCACCGCACGGGGGATGCCGTGCTGCGCGCCTTCGCCGAGAGCGTGCGTGGGCGCCTGCGCAGTTCAGACGTGTTCGGACGCACCGGTGGCGAGGAGTTCGGCCTGGTACTGCCCGGTACCGACGCCGCAGGCGCGCTGTGGCTGGTGGACGGCATCCGCCGCGCGATCGAGGTCCTGGCGGTGACTGGCGCCGATGGCCAGACGGTTTCGGTGACCGTATCGGCCGGTGTGGCCGTTGCCGAGCCGAACCTGCCGCTGACCGGCGACCGGCTCTACGGCCAGGCCGACCAGGCCCTCTACGAAGCCAAGCGCACCGGCCGCAACCGGGTGGAAGTGCATGGCGTCACAGCCGGAGCGTCTGCGGCCTTGCCATTGGCTTGACAGCCGCGGGCGCCCAAGGCGCTACCGGGGCGGGCGACGGTTCAATAGTTCAGGCCCATGGCTTCGCGCACGTCTTTCATCGTCTGGCGGGCCACGATGCGCGCGCGCTCGGTGCCCATCTCCACGATCCAGTGCACCTGCTTGGGGTTGCTGAGGTAAGCCTCGGCCCGCTCACGCCAGGGTTGCTGCTCGCGCACGATGGCGTCGATCACCGGCTGTTTGCAATCGAGGCAGCCGATGCCGGCGGTGGTGCAGCCCTTGACGACCCAGTCACGCGTGCCGGCATCGCTGTAGACCTTGTGGAACTCCCACACCGGGCAGCGTTCGGGGTTGCCGGCATCGGTGCGGCGCGCGCGGGCAGGGTCGGTCTTCATGCCGCGCACCTTCTGGCTGACGACCGCCGGGTCATCGCGCATGGCGAAGGCGTCAGCGCGCAGGACGTGGCCGACGCGCTCGCGGCGCTCGCCGCCGCCGCTTAACAGATCAGTAGTTCAGGCCGATCGCGTTGCGCACGCTGCGCATCGTCGCCCGCGCGACGCCGCGCGCCTGCTCGGTGCCGACCTCGACGATCCATTGCACCTGCTTCGGGTTGCTCAGGTAGGCCTCGGCCCGCTCGCGCCAGGGCTGCTGCTCTTCGATGATCGCGTCGATCACCGGCTGCTTGCACTCCAGGCAGCCGATGCCGGCGGTCGTGCAGCCCTTGCGCACCCAGGCCTGGGTGTCGGCATCCGAATACACCTGGTGGAACTGCCATACCGGGCAGCGATCCGGGTCGCCCTTGTCGGTGCGCCGCACGCGATCGGGGTCGGTCTGCATGCGCCGCACCTTGCGTTCCACCTCGGCCGGTTCCTCGCGCATCGCGATGTCGTTGCCGTAGCTCTTGCTCATCTTCCGGCCGTCGAGGCCGGGCAGCCTGCTGGTCTCGGTCAGCAGCGTCGCCGGCTCCGGCAGGACGGTTTCACC
>JANOAQ010000648.1:0-10439 GCA_031411195.1 Burkholderiaceae bacterium
CGCGGATCAGGCCGCCGTCGCGCCCCGTCAGGCCGACCGCCTTGCCGCCGACCGCATTGATCAGGCCGACGATGTCCTGCTGCACCTGGCCGGCCAGCACCCACTCGACGACCTCCATCGTCTCCTCGTCGGTCACGCGCATGCCCTGCACGAAGGTGCCCTTCTTGCCGATCTTGGCCAGCGCCTCGTCGATCTGCGGGCCGCCGCCGTGCACCACGATGGGGTTCATGCCGACCAGCTTGAGCAGCACGATGTCTTCGGCAAAATCCTGCTGCAGGGCCGGGTCGGTCATGGCATTGCCGCCGTACTTGATGACCAGGGTCTTGCCGTGAAAACGGCGGATGTACGGCAGGGCCTGGGCCAGGATCTCGGCCTGATCGCGCGGGGTGATGTGGGTCAGGTCGTGGTCGGCAGGCTTGGCGGTGCTCATGGCAGTTCTCACGGGTTGGTGCATTGCAGCAATCGCGCATTGTAGAAACAACCATCGCCGGCGCCAGGCCTGCGATCCGGTCCCTTCGTCACCGAGTCTGCAGCACGGCCCAGCGGCTCAACTCCCCGCCCGTGATGACTGACCGGGGGCCCATGGGCCTGCGGGAGATGGGCGGCATGTTCTGCAATCTGAAGGTGCGAAAGCCCGTCGCCCCCGGCGGGCACAAGCATCGATGGGCCATGGCAGTATGCGCGACATGATCCCCCACCAGCACGACCTCAGCGCCTTCCGCCACAGCCACGTATTTGGCGACCCCGGAGAAGCCTCGCGCAGCCAGGCCCTGTTGGCAGTGACGGTGGTCACCCTCGTCACCATGGTGGTGGAGCTGGTGGCCGGCTGGTGGACCGGCTCGCTGGCCCTGACCGCCGACGGCTGGCACATGGGCACCCATGCCGCCGCGCTGGGCGGTGCGGTACTGGCCATGCGCTGGTCGCGGCGCGCGCGCGAGCACGCCGGTTTTGCCTTCGGCGGCTGGAAGATCGAAGTACTGGCCGCCTACACCAGCGCCCTGGGGCTGGCCGCCGTGGCGCTGGGGCTGGTGGTCGAAGCCGTCAAGGCACTGGTACGTGCCCAGCCCATCGCCTACGCCGATGCGCTGGTGGTGGCGGTGCTGGGCCTGGCCGTCAACCTGGCCTGTGTGTGGCTGCTGGCGCGCGGTGGCCAGGGGCAGGCGGCGCACCACGGGGATGCGCATGGTCAGGGGCACAACCATGGGCACAACCATGGGCACAGCCATGGGCACAGCCATGGGCACGACCGTGGGCACAACCAAGGAAATGGCCACGGGCACGGGCACCACGACCACAACTTCCGCGCTGCCTACGTGCATGTGCTGGCCGACGCGCTGACCTCGCTACTGGCCATCGGCGCGCTGCTGGGCGGCTGGCTGGGCGGCTGGGCCTGGCTCGACCCGGTGGTGGCCCTGCTGGGCGCGGCCGTCATCGCGCAGTGGGCCTGGGGTTTGCTGCGCAGCACGGCGCGGGCCTTGGTGGATGCCACGGCCGATGCGCCGTTGCGCCAGGCCATCACCGCGGCCATTGAAGCCGATGGCGATGCCCGGCTGACGGATCTGCACGTGTGGCAAGTGGGGCCGCAAGCCTGGAGCGTGGTGCTCAGCGTGGTGGCCGATCAACCCGAATCGGCGCAGGCCTACCGCACGCGCCTGTTGCCGATCCACGCGCTGCGCCACGTGACGGTGGAAGTGCACCGCTGCCCGGGCCCGGCAACGGCCTGACCCGCTGCGCCCATGAAAAAGCCGCCCGAAGGCGGCCATGTCAGCGCGCGGCCTGGCCGTCTGGCCTTCTGGCGGGTTGTCAGAAGTGGATGCCGCGCATCATCTGCTGCAGGGCCACCGCCTCGGCCGACAGCTTGGGCTTGTCGCCCGCCTTGGCGCCCTTGGCCGCATCGCTGTCGGGGAACATCCGGAAGCTGGTGTTCATCACGATCTGCGCCACACGCGGCGCCAGCGCATGCAGCACCTGGCCCGAGATGCCCAGGCGCGTGGCGATGCGCACCGGCTTGTAGACGCAGGCCTGGGCGATCATGTCGGCCGCTTCTTCGGGTGCCAGGGTCGGCACATTCTTGTAGATCTGGGTGGGCGCGATCATCGGCGTGCGCACCAGGGGCATGTTGATGGTAGTGAAGCTGACGCCCTGGTCGGCGTACTCGCTGCTGGCGCAGCGGGTCCAGGCGTCAAGGGCGGCCTTGCTGGCCACGTAGGCGCTGAAGCGCGGTGCATTGGTCAGCACCCCGATCGAGCTGATGTTGACCACATGGCCGCGGCGCTTCTTGACCATGCCGGGCAACAGGCCCATGGTGATGCGCAGGCAGCCGAAGTAGTTCAGGCTCATCGTGCGCTCGAAGTCGTGAAACCGGTCGTAGCTGTTCTCGATGGCGCGGCGGATCGAGCGGCCAGCGTTGTTGATCAGGAAATCGACCCCTCCGTGTTCGGCTTCCAGCAGCTTGCAGAACTCGGCGCAGCCGGCCTCGTCGGCGATGTCGACCGGGTAGCTGAAGACCTTGGCATCCTTGCCGCCTTTGTCCTTGACGAAGGCGTGGATCTCGGCCACCGCCTCCTTGAGCTTGTCTTCGCCGCGTGCGCAGATCACCGTGATGGCGCCCGCCTCGGCAAATTTGCAGGCCGCCGCCAGGCCGATGCCCGAAGAGCCCCCGGTCACCAGCACCACCTTGCCGCCCACCGTGCCCTTGAGGCTGCGGTCGATGAAGAGATCGGGGTCGAGGTTGCGCTCCCAGTAATCCCACAGGCGAAAGGCGTAGTCGTGCAGGTTGGGACAGGTGATGCCGCTGCCCTTCAGCGCCTCGGTGGTGTGCCGGCAATCGAAGCGCGTGGGGTAGTTGATGAAGGTGAACATGTCCTCGGGCAGGCCCAGGTCCTTCATCACCGCGTGGTACACGCGGCGCACCGGCGCCAGGGCCATCAGGCCCTTCTTGACGCTCTTGGGGATGAAGCCCAGCAGCGCCGCGTTGACGAACACGTTCATCTTCGGCGCGTGCGCAGCCTTGGCGAAGATGTCCAGCACATCGCCCACCCGGTAGCCCACCGGGTCGACCAGGTGAAAGCACTGGCCCGCCAGCGTGTGCCTGCTGTGCGAGATGTGGTCGAGCGCCTTGACCACGAAGTCGACCGGCACGATGTTGATGCGCCCGCCCTCCAGGCCCATCGACGGCATCCAGGGCGGCAGCAACTGGCGCATGCGCTGGATCAGCTTGAAGAAGTAATAGGGGCCGTCGATCTTGTCCATCTCGCCGGTGGTGCTGTCGCCCACCACCAGGGCCGGGCGGTACACCGTCCAGGGCACCTTGCACTCCTTGCGCACGATCTTCTCGCTCTCGTGCTTGGTCATGAAGTAGGGGTGGTCCAGGCCTTCGGCCTCGTCGAACATGTCTTCGCGGAAGACGCCCTCGTACAAACCGGCCGCAGCGATCGACGACACATGGTGCACATGCCCGGCATCGATGGCCTTGGCAAACTCGACCATGTTGCGGGTGCCTTCGATGTTGACCTGCACCTGGCTTTCTTCGTCGGCGCCCAGGTCGTACACCGCGGCCAGGTGGTAGACCGCGCTGATCTGACCCTTCAGTGCTTTGAGGGTGTCGGCGCTCACGCCCAGCTTCTTGCCGGTGAGGTCACCCGTCACAGGGATGGCACGGCTCTTGGACACGCCCCAGAAGCTGTACAGATCGGGCAGCTTGCCCTCGCTGCCCGGGCGCACCAGAAAGTGCACCGTGGTGCCGCGGCGGGACAGCAGGGCCTTGACGAGCCGCTTGCCGATGAAACCGGTGGCGCCGGTGACGAAATAGTGCATGGGATCTCCTGCGGGCTGTTGTGAGCGGATTCTTGTCGATGCGCATGCCCGACCCTTTGCGCGCTAACCCCAAGCCAGGGCGCCGGCTGCTAGGGCGTTGCCCCTAGAGCGGCAGCTCAAAGCGCTGGCCCTTGAAGTCGAACACCACCGACCGGGGCAGGATCTGATGCACCTGAAGACCGGGCGCGGGTCGATCACCCTCGTGGAAGACCTGCCCATTGAGAACGACCATGCGCGACGGGGCGTGCTCGGCATAGACCGAGCCGCCGGGTGCAATGGCGGGCAGCTCGCGGCGCAGGTCTTCGGGCAATTCAGACAGCTTGAGCGGACGCGCAGCGACCAGTGCCGGCGCCGGCGCCGATGGCACGGCGACTGCGGCAGCAGGCGCCACCGCTGGCACCGGCGGCGAGGGCAGCGGCCGCGCGGCCTGTGCGGTGGCCACCGGGGCCACCGGGGCCACCGGGGCCACCAGGGCCGGCGGTACGGCAGGCGCCGCGACGGGCACCTGATTGACCGGGCCACCGGGCTGCGGCTGCGGCAGGGGCTGCGCTTGGGGCTTGGCCACCTGGGGCGCGGGCTCAGGCATCGCAGGCGTGGCCGGTTGTGGCGCCTTGGCCACCAGGGCCGGGAAGGCCGGCTTGGCCGCACCCATCCACCACCCAACCCCCGCACCGCCCAGCACCAGCAGGCCCAGGGCCGCGCCCACCACCAGACCCAGGGGCCAGCGGGCCGGCGCGGGTTCACCCGTGGTCACGGCCTGGGGCTGGGCATGCAGGCCGGGAACATCACCGCGTTGGCGCTCGGCATCGGCCCTGCGCAGGGCTTCAAGGATGTAGGACATGGGGGGTCAGCGCTCCACGGGATCGGCCTGCAGCCGGGGCTCGCTCATGCCCTGCAGGCGGTTGAGCTGCATGAAGACAGTGGGCCCGGCAATGCCATCGGTCATCAGGCCGTTGGCCACCTGAAAGGCCGACAGCCGCGCCGCCAGCGCGCCTCCCAGCACCTGCCCCGGTGGCGGCAGTGGCTCATTGCGCAGGCTGGCCAGGCGCCGGGCCAGCTGATCAACGGCCTGGCCGCGGGCGCCGGGCTCCAGCAACTGGGCATAGCCCTCGGGCGCACGCCAGAACGTGGTGAACTCGCCGCGCCACAGGATGGCCAGCATCTCCACGGGCAGGCTGTAGTGGGAGGTGCCAGCCGCCAGTACCACCCGACGGGCGTTGATCGACACCAGGCGCGCGTACATCGGCGGCCCCTGCTCGGCGCGCAAAACCAGCATGGCCGGGCGGTCCAGCTGGGCCAGCTGCGCCAGGGTGCCGCGGCTGGTGCGAAAGCAGTGGATGCCCTGCGCACGGGTGGCCTGGCAAAGATCGGTCGCGGCGGCGGCGGGTGCTTGCCAATCCCACAGGGGTGCCAGTTCATTCAGCACCCCCTGTTCATCGCGCGACAGGGCGGCCAGGCCCGGCACCGGCAACAGTGGTGGCAACTCGACCGGGCGTGCCAGCATCGCCGTCGGGGCCTTGGCCTGGGCAGGCACCGACGCGGCCACCGGTCCGAGCAACCCCGGTGAAGCGGCTGGCACCACCAACGCGGCAGTGGGTGTGGATGCCGGCCCCGATGCAACCGCCGCAGCCTGCGATGCCGGCCCCGGCGGCGGCGCCGAAGCGGCCTTCGACGCCACGACGTTGCCGCCAGATGCCCCCCCGGCCGGCCTGGGGCCCCAGGACCACCAGGCCGTGGCGGCACCGGCCAGCAGCAGCAATGCTGCAGCGGCCAGGCCGGTCCAGTGTGCACGGCGCGTCGAAGGGGGCGGGGTGCCGAAGGCCACGGCCGCCGCCCGGTCCAGAATGCGACGGCTGACCACCGGCACACCTTCGGCATAGGCGCCCAGCAAGGCCCGGTCGCACAACAGGTTGATGCGGCGCGGCACACCCTTGGTCAGCGCATGCACCCGGCGCAGCGTGGCGGCATCGAAGGGCATGGGGCGCACCAGGCCCGCCACCACCAGCCGGTGGGCCACATAGGCCGCCGTCTCCACTTCATTGAGCGCGCCCAGGTGAAAGCGCGCGATCACCCGCTGTGCCAGTTGCTCCATGCCCGGTGCGGCCAGCATGTCCCGCAGTTCAGGCTGGCCGATCAGGATGATCTGCAGCAACTTGCGCTCGCTGGTTTCCAGATTGGTCAAAAGGCGCAACTGTTCCAGCACCTCGGGCGCCAGGTGCTGGGCCTCGTCGATGATGAGCAGGCACTGTCGGCCCTGGGCATGCGCGGCCAGCAGGTGGGCGTTGAGCGCGTCCACATAGGTCTTGACGGTGGCGCCGCCCGCCGGCGGCACCACGACCACGCCGAACTCGTCGCACACCGTCTGCAGCAACTCGGGCACGGTGAGCTTGGGGTTGAAGATGTAGCCCACCTGGCAGCCCTGGGGCACCTGCTCCAGAAAGCAGCGGCACACGGTGGTCTTGCCCGCGCCGATCTCGCCCGTCAGCAGCACAAAACCGCCGCCGCCCTGAACGCCGTACAGCAGATGCGCCAGCGCCTCGCGGTGGCGGTCGCTCATGAACAGGCTGCGCGGGTCGGGTGCGATGGAAAAAGGCGGCCGGGAAAGCCCGAAGAACGACGCGTACATGCCCGCAGGATAGCCCGCCGCAAGCCGGCGTCTTTTCACCCGACCCGGCCGCCGCGGGCAGCGCCCCGTGGAAACCCCGTGTTGCGGCGCCCGCCGATTAGGCTGACGGCTCGAATTCGCCTGCCTACACTGTTGCCACGCACACGCGGTGATGTCGCGCGGGCCTGCCCCCCATTTCCCGAGGAGTCCTCCATGGTCAAGAAACTTCAGAAGATGGCCGACAAGAAGGCGGCTGCCCCCACCGGGCTGCTCGATAGCCAGCTGGCACAAACGGTCAAGGATTCGGCCCAGCAGATCTGGCTGGCCGGATTGGGCGCGTTTGCCAAAGCCCAGGGCGAAGGTGGCAAGGTGTTCGACACCTTGATCAAGGAAGGTGTCAGCCTGCAGAAGAAGACCCAGGCCGCAGCCGAAGAAAAGCTGGGTGACGTGGCCGGCAAGATGACCGCCATGGCCGGTGAGGTGGGCAGCAAGGCCAACGCCCAGTGGGACAAGCTGGAGTCGATCTTCGAAGAACGCACCGCACGCGCCCTGGGCAAGCTGGGCGTGCCCAATGCCAAGACCCTGGCCGCGCTGGAGGCGCGTGTGGCCGCGCTGGAAGCGGCCCATGGCGAGGGCGCTGCCAAGGTGCCGAAATTCCGGCCCGGCAAGGCGCTGAAGGAATCGGTCAATCTGGCCAACCCTCAGCCCGCGGTGCGCACCATTCGCCGCAAGGTTGCGGCCACTGGCGAAGCTGCCGCACCGGCAGTGGCGCCTGCGGCCAAGCCGCGCCGCAAGGCTGCCGCGAAGGCCTGATCGAGCGGCGGCCGCGGAACCGGCTCTGCCGGGCCGCTGACTGCGCCCCCTTGAGTTGGAGCGCCGAAGGCGCTGCGGGGGTGGGCCGTTTCAGCCCAGGTAGCGCGCCTCCAGGTGGGCTCGGTAGTGGGCCGGATTCAGGCCTTCGCCGCTGGCGCGCCGGGCCAGTTCATCGGTTGTCCAGCGGCTGGCCGGTTGCCAGATGCGCTGCTTCAACCAATCGAACACGGCTGTCGGTCGGCCCGCATGCAGCTCAGTGTCGAGGTTCGGCAATTCACGCCGCATCGTCGCAAACCACTGCGCGGCATACATCGCGCCCAGCGTGTAGCAGGGAAAGTAGCCGAACATGGCCTCGGGCCAGTGCACGTCCTGCATCGGGCCATCGCGGTAGTTGCCTCGGGTGTCCTGGCCCAGCAGCTCGGCCATGCCCTCGTCCCACAGCGTGGGCACGTCGTCGGGTTCGATCTCACGCTCGATCAGGCGGCGCTCGATGCCATAGCGCAGCATCACGTGGGCCGCGTAGGTCAGCTCGTCGGCATCCACGCGGATCAGGCCCGGCTTGACCCGCGTCACCAGCTTGAGCAGGTTGTCGGGCGCAAAGGCCGGCTGCTCGCCGAAGGCTTGCCGGATCATCGGCGCCAGGTGCGCGATCACCCCGGGATGCCGGCCCAACTGCATCTCGAAGCTCAGGCTCTGGCTCTCGTGGATGGCCATCGAACGCGCCAACGACACCGGCTGGTCCAGCCAGTCGCGCGGGCGGTTCTGCTCGTAGCGGCCGTGGCCGGTTTCATGGATGGCGCCCAGCAGGCTGGTGATGAATTCGCCGGTTTCGTAGCGGGTGGTCAGGCGCACGTCCTCGGGCGAACCGCCGGCAAAGGGGTGGGTGCTGACGTCTAGCCGGCCGTGGTTGAAATCGAAGCCCAGCCAACGCATCACCTGCAGGCACAACTGGCGCTGGGCGTCGATGGGGAAAGGCCCCACGGGCTGGACCACCACTTCGTGCCGCTGGCGTGCCCGCACCTGCTGCACCAGTGCGGGCAGCCAGGTGCGCAGATCGGCAAACAGCGGCTCAAGCTGTGCACAGCGCATGCCGGGTTCGAAGCGGTCCATCAGTGCGTCATAGGGGCGCAGGCCGGTGTCGGCCGACAGCAGCGTGGCCTCGGCCCGGGCCACGTCCACCACCTCGCGGAAATTCACCAGAAAGCCCGCCCAGTCGTTGGCCGGCCGTTGCTGGCGCCAGGCATGCTCGCAGCGCGACGTCGCCATCTGCCTGCGCTGCACCAGGGTCGGCGGCAGGGCATTGGCAGCACGCCATTCGCGGCCGATCTCACGCAGGTTGGCGCGCTGGTGATCGTCCAGCGGCTCGTCGGCGGCGCGCGCCAGATCACCCTTGAGCGACCGATCGGTGCGCAGGCCATGCATCAGTGCGGCCACCTCGGCCAGCGCGTCGGCACGGGCCGGCGCACCACCGCCGGGCATCATGGCCGCCTGGTCCCAGTACGCCAGGGATTGCAGATGTTCCAGGTGGTGCAAGCGCCGAAAGGTGCTGGCCAGGCGGTGGTAGGCCGGTGCAATGGCGCTGGAGGCAGTGGTCATGTTCGGAAGGCTCTGTGCGCTGCGACACGTTGGCGGGTTGGATGAGTTGCCGATTCTGTCGCCCGCCCGATGCGGGCACTGCGCGGTGGCACCCCCAAAAAGTTGGATTGAAGGGGGATCAAGCAGGAATGGCGCCGGGAAACAGCCACAGCAGCGAGGCTGTCATCACCAGATAGCGCAGAAACTTGCCGATCAGCATGTACCCAAGGCAGGGCCAGAAGGGCAGGCGCAGCCAGCCCGCAACGGCGCACAAGGGATCGCCCACCAGCGGCAGCCACGACAGCAGGCAAGCCTTGGCCCCGAAGCGGCGCAGCCAGGCCACGGCGCGCAAGTCACCACTGCGGTGGGTCACATGCTCATAGGCCCGCTCGGCACCATAGCCCATCCACCAACTGATACCGCCCCCGATCGTGTTGCCCAGCGTGGCCACCCCGATCGCAGGCCAGAACATCGCCGGGTTGAGCTTGATCAGGCCGAACACCGCCGGCTCGGAACCCAGGGGCAGCAGCGTAGCCGACACCAACGACACCACAAAAACGGTGCTCAGGCCCACCTCGGGCATCGCCAGGGCGGCCAGCAGGGTGTTGAGGTGGGTCTGGATCCAGGCTTCCATCGAACCGCATCATAGGCAGGCGGTGGCCACGGGCTGCGCGCAAGGTCACGTCGGGCGCGCCGCTATACTCTGCCCGATTTTTCAGCAGTCTCCAGCGCTTTCGTCCTCCCCCCGTCTCACCATGCAACTCGGCCCTTTTGTGCTGCCGAACCGGCTCTTTGTTGCCCCGATGGCGGGGGTGACCGACCGGCCTTTCCGCATGTTGTGCCGGCAATTGGGTGCGGGCCATGCCGTGAGCGAGATGGTGACCTCACGCAAGGACCTGTGGGCATCGCTCAAGACCAGCCGCCGTGCCGACCACACCGGCGAGTCTGGCCCCATCGCCGTGCAGATCGCCGGCACCGACGCCGCCATGATGGCCGAGGCGGCGGCCTACAACATCGATCGCGGCGCGCAGATCATCGACATCAACATGGGCTGCCCGGCCAAGAAGGTGTGCAACAAGTACGCCGGCTCGGCCTTGATGCGTGACGAGCCGCTGGCCCTGGCCATCGTGCAGGCGGTGGTGGCCGTGGCCGCGCCGCGCGGCGTGCCCGTCACCCTGAAGATGCGCACTGGCTGGTGCCAGGCCGAGCGAAATGCCGTGGCCCTGGCGCGGGCGGCCGAATCGGCCGGCGTGGCCATGCTGACCGTGCACGGCCGCACACGGGAGCAGGGCTACACCGGCTGGGCCGAATACGACACCATCGCGGCGGTGAAGGCCGCCGTGCGCGTGCCCGTGGTGGCCAACGGCGACATCGACAGCCCTGCCAAGGCGTTGCAGGTGCTGGCCGCCACCGGGGCCGATGCCCTGATGATCGGCCGCGCCGCCATGGGCCGTCCGTGGATCTTTCGCGAGATCAACCACTTCCTGGCCACCGGCGAGCATCTGGCGCCACCCGCCACTCACGACGTGCGGCAATGGCTGGTCGACCATTTGCAGCAGCACTACGCGCTGTATGGCGAGTGCACCGGTGTGCGCAGCGCCCGCAAGCACATCGGGTGGGCGGTGCGCGG
>JANOAQ010000649.1:0-5560 GCA_031411195.1 Burkholderiaceae bacterium
ACTTCGCCCGGCTTGGGCGGCTGGAAGTTGGTGCCGGGCGTGACCACCACCGCCTCCCACAGATCACCTGCCTCGGGAATGCCGAACTGGCGCAGGTAGGGCACCACGCCGGCACGGATGAGCGACGACTTGCCCGAGCCCGATCCGCCGATCACCGCGACAAAGCGGTTGAAGGGTGGCGGTGCGTCGTCGCCGCTGGTGCCGGCGGTGCTGCCCGCCGCGCCCTTGGGCCGGCCCAGGCGGTGCACCAGGTCTTCGACCTGGGTCTGCCGGCCATTCATCAGCATGTCCTCGTGGTCGAGGAAAGGCCGCAGGCCGGGGTAGGGCGCGTTGGGCAGGTCGGTGTCTCGGCGCATCGGAGGCCGCGAATCAGGTCACGCCATGGCGGCGCAGGGTGTTCTTCAAGACGTCCTGCACGAAGGCGTTGAGGTAGGCGTCGTCGCCCGGGTCGGGCTCCAGCACGGCCGGGGGCAGGTTGCGGGCGGCAAAGCGCAGCACCTCCCATTGCACGGCGGGCAGGCGCTGCTCGCTGGGCGGCTGGGGTGGGCTCAGGCGGGCCACGATGGCCGGGGCCGGTTCAGTGACTATGTCTTCGACCCGGTTGATGTGGGTGAGCAGCGAGCGGCGGTCCTTCTGGCCCCACAACAGCACCAGGCCATCGGCCTCGTCGAGCGGAAAGTCGGCGATGGCCTCGATGTCGAAGCCGGCGGTGCGCAGGCTCAGCGGTGCGCCCACCGGGTGGTTCTTGAGCAACGCGTCCCAGCGGTCGCGGATCTGGGCGCCCAGCTTTTTCCATTCATCGGGCTCCGCGGCGCTGCTCTCAATGAACACCCGCACCGGCAGCGATGGTATGCGCGGGGCATCGGGCGCGGCCTGGGCCGGCTTGGGCACCAGCCGGTCCAGCAACTGGGCCGGTGTGCAGCGGGTCAGCGGGCAGGCATCGAGCCAGGCCAGGTGCTGGGGCTCGGCGGGCTCGGTGGCGGCGATCTCGGTGAGATCGAGCAGCACGATGCCGTCGTCGCGCTTGCCCAGCTTGCGCCAGGCATTGACCTGCAGTGCCAAGTGGCCACCGTCGATCATGTCGAAGATGGGCTGACTGCAGTTGAAGGGCAGGATCAGCATGGCCACGCCCTGCAGCATGGCCTGGGTGGCGCGTGAGCTGTCCAGCGCGTCTTCGGGCATCAGGCCCAGCAGGGGCTCGTGCTCGCCCAGCTCATCGGCAAAGCGATCGACGCGGGCGCGCAGCTCGGCGGTGCAGGCGCCCAGCAACCAGCGTGGCGTGGCCTTGGGCGGCGGCGCCACGGTCAAGTCGGCGCGGATCTTGATGACCAGGTCGTCGAACAGGCCCTGGTAACGATCGAGAAAGGCCTTGGTCACGCCACGGCCGTCTTCGCGCAGCACACTGACCGGGCGCTTGAGCAGGTCGTCGGTATCGACAAACTGGCGCCACACCGGGTTGCGGCCGGCAAACACCTGCTGCCACTGCGGGCGGGCGGCCACAGCCTGCATCGGCGCCGGGCGCAAGGCCACGATGTACAGGCGCTGGTCGAGACCATCACCGCCGAAGGTTTCGGCAAAGTAGCGCAGCTCCTGGCCGCACCAATCCGAGGTGGCGTATTTCTCGTCGACCACGATGACCAAGGCAAACGACTGCGCCACCCGCGCTTGCAGTGCCTTGGCAAGATCGCCAGCCACTGGGCCGTTGTAGGCGCTTTGGTGGATGCCGGGCATCTGTGCGCGGCCGATGTTCTCGCGCGCAAGGGCAGCTTCCAGGTCGCGTTGCAGCTCGACCACGAAGTTGCTGATCCACCGGTTGTTCAGCTCGTCGTCGGCATGGGCGTAGCTGACGAACACGCTCGATTCACAGGCGGCAAACCGCACCAGGCTGGGCAATGGACTCTCCTGAACTGCGCGCTGCAGACCTGACAGGCCGACCGGCCCGGGGCTGGGCCATGCGCCTTCGGGGTTATAGCCCAAGCGGCTTCACTGTGGTGGCAGGGTTGAAGGCGGTGCCCGATAGTGGCCCAGAAGCGGCCTGCCGTGCATCCCTCATTCAGCGCAGGTCGGGCGGGCCTTCGGTGGCACTGGCCAAGGGGGCCAGCAGGCTGTCCAGATCGGCCGGCAGCAGCGCCCCCTGGCCGGCGGCGCCGCCCAGCCCGCCCAGCACCGCGTCGGCCAGGGCGGCCTTGCGCGATTGCAGGGCCAGCAGGCGCTCTTCGATGCTGCCGGCCACCACCAGCCGATACACCATCACCGGCCGCGTCTGGCCGATGCGGTGGGCGCGGGCGCTGGCCTGCTGCTCGACCGCCGGGTTCCACCAGGGGTCGAGGTGGATCACCGTGTCGGCTGCGGTGAGGTTCAGGCCCACGCCGCCGGCCTTCAGGCTGATGAGGAAGATCGGCACCTCGCCCGCCTTGAAGCGCGCCACCGTGGCGCCGCGCTCAGGCGTGGGGGTGTCACCGGTCAGGCGCAGCCAGGGCAGGCCCAGGGCGTCAAGCTCCGGTACCAGCAGGCCCAGCATGCGGGTGAACTGCGAGAAGACGAGGATGCGCCGGCCCTCGGCGACCAGGCTGGGCAGGGCCTCGCGCAACCAGTCGAGCTTGGCGCTGTGGCCGGGTGCGGCCACCTTGGGCGGTGTGTGTTGTTCGGCCAGCAGGCGCTCGTCATTGCACACCTGGCGCAGCTTGAGCAGGGCGTCCAGGATGCCGATCAGCGCACCGTCGAACTTCTGCTTGTGCAGGATGCGCCGTACCTGCTCATCAGCGGCCAGGCGCACGCTTTCATAACGTGCACGCTGGGCGTCCGCCAAGGCCACGCGGTGGATCTGCTCGCTCAGGGGTGGCAGCTCGGTGGCCACCTCGGCCTTGCGCCGGCGCAGGATGAAGGGCTGTACCCGCTGGGCCAGCAGGCGGGCGCGCTGGGTTTCGCCGTTCTTCTCGATGGGTGTGCGCCAGTCGCGCTGAAAGCTGCGCGCATCGCCCAGCCAGCCCGGCAGCAGAAAGTGAAACTGCGCCCACAGCTCGCCCAGGTGGTTTTCCATCGGCGTGCCGGTCAGGCACAGGCGGTGTCGGGCATTCAGCCGGCGGGCGGCGGTGGCGGTTCGGCTGCCGGCGTTCTTCACCATCTGGGCTTCGTCCAGCACCACCAGGTGCCAGGGCTGGCGCTGCAGGGCCATGGCGTCGCGCCACAACAGCGGGTAGCTGGTCAGCACCACATCGTGCTCGGCGATGCGGGCCATGACGCGGCTGCGCTGCGGGCCGTCGAGCGTGAGCAGACGCAGGCCGGGCGCGACGCGGGCGACTTCGGCCTGCCAGTTGAAGATCAGCGAAGCGGGCGCCACCACCAAGGCGGGCCGGTCCAGCCGGCCGGCCTGTTGCTCGACCAGCAGATGGGCCAAGGCCTGCGCCGTCTTGCCCAGACCCATGTCGTCGGCCAGGATGCCGGCCAGGCTGTGCGCGCGCAGTTGTTGCAGCCAGGCCAGGCCGTCCTGCTGGTAGGGGCGCAGGGTGATGCCCAGGCCGGTGGGCGCGGCCACGGCCGGAGGGCGCGTTGGCAATTGCAGGGCGTCCAGCGCGGCCAGACCCGCCTCGCCTTGCAATGCCCAGCCGTTGGCAAACGCCCGCCGCGCGCTGGGGTGGGTGGCCATGGCGTCGCGCAGACCCACGCGCAGCAGGGCCAGGCGTTGTGCCTCCCAACTCGACAGCACCAGAGGCGCATCGGCCTTGCGTCGTGGGCGGGTGAGCAAATCCACCATCGCCTGCACGATGGCCTTCAGAGGTGCGGCCGGTGCGTCGATGCGCCGCCCGCCGGGCGCGTGCAGGCGCACCAGGCTGTCGTCGGCGATGGCATCCAGCGCTTCGGCGTTGGTCCAGCGGCGATCGCGTGCGATCAGCCGGGCCAGCAGGGGCACCAGGTCCAGCGTCTGGCTGCCGCTGCGGGTGGACAAGGTGATGCCCAGGCTCAGCATCCACGAGCCCATGCCGCGCGGCTGGGTCAAGGGCTCGATGCGGATCTGCCACGATTCCACCGGCAGTGCGGCGTGGGCGAAGCCGGGTCGGATGTCGATGGCCCAACCTTCGGCCTGCAGGGCGGGCAAGGTTTCGGCCCAGAAGTCGCCGAAATCACCTTCGCGCACCAGGCTCCACAAGCCGGCGCTCGCATCGAGGGCACTGTCGCCACGCCACTGCAGGGCCTCGGCGGGCAGTGGGTGCAAGCCGGCGTTGCGCAGGCGCTGGCGGGCGGCGGCTTCGGCATCGGGCGTGGGTCGCGCTGGCGCCGGCTGCCAGGCCAACCGGGCCACGGTCACCTGCGGGCCGCGTGCACCAAACAGTGGCGTGCGGGCCGGCCGTACCACGGGGCCGCAGGGGCGCAGGCCCAGCAGGCCGTCGCCCCGGTCCAAGGTCTGCAGCAGCAGAACGGGCTGGGGCGGCGGTGTGGCGACGGGCATCGGCGGCGGGGGCTCAGGCGGGTAGGTGCGCAGCAAAATCATCGGTTCCGACGACGCCGGGCGACGGGGGTGATCGAACAATCGAGGGCCAACCCCTCTTCAGGAGCACCCCATGGCAGAAGCCTACATTGTTGCCGCCGCCCGCGTGGCCGGTGGCCGCCGCAACGGCAAGATCTCGGGCTGGCACCCGGCCGACCTGGCGGCCCAGGTGCTGGACGCCCTGATGGCGCGCACCGATTGCGACCCGGCCCTGGTGGACGACGTCATCATGGGTTGCGTGGGCCAGGCTGGCGAGCAGGCCACCAACATCGCGCGCAATGCCATCCTGGCGTCGCGCCTGCCTGAATCAGTGCCCGGCACCTCGGTCGATCGGCAGTGCGGCTCGTCGCAGCAGGCCCTGCACTTTGCCGCCCAGGCGGTGATGTCGGGCACGATGGACGTGGTCATCGCTGCAGGTGTCGAAAGCATGTCGCGCGTGCCCATGGGCTTGCCCGCCTCGCTGCCGGCCAAGCATGGCCACGGCTTCTATGTCAGCCCCAACATGGCAGCGCGCTACCCCGGTATCCAGTTCAGCCAGTTCACCGGCGCCGAGATGATCGCCAAGAAGTACGGCATGACGCGCGACCAGCTCGACGCCTTTGCCTATGAAAGCCACCGCCGCGCCATGGCCGCCACCCGGGCTGGCGCATTCAATGCCGAGATCGTGCCGATCAAGGTGCGCATGAATGACGGCACCGAAACCGGCGAGATGCACGCCGCCGATGAAGGCATCCGCTACGACGCTTCGCTCGAAGGCATGAAGGGCGTGAAGCTGCTGCAGGAGGGTGGCGTGTGCACGGCGGCGTCGGCCAGCCAGATCTGCGATGGTGCCGCCGGCCTGATGGTCGTCAACGAGCGCGGCCTCAAGGCCCTGGGCGCCAAGCCGCTGGCCCGGGTGCACCACCTCACTGTCATCGGCGGTGATCCGGTGGTGATGCTCGAAACGCCGGTACCGGCCACGCAACTGGCCCTCAAGCGCGCCGGCATGAAGATCGAGGACATCGACCTGTACGAGGTGAACGAGGCCTTCGCCCCGGTGCCCCTGGCCTGGCTGCAGGTGCTGGGTGCCGACCA
>JANOAQ010000650.1:0-2293 GCA_031411195.1 Burkholderiaceae bacterium
GCTATGCGGCTATGCGGCTATGCGGCTATGCGGCGGCAAGGCCGAGGCCATGGGGTCGTTCAGGACTCGGCGCGCGAGCACACGACCGGGCAAGGTGCCCTCACCCCGGGGGCCGCCGCGCCTCGCGCACCGAGCCCTGCCCGACCCCATGACCTCGGCCTTGCAGGCGAGGGCTTTGTTGCTGGCAGGCACACCGAAGGGCCTGGTTGCCGGCTGGCACCGACATCGTGATACGACTTGGGCCTTGATCGTGCTGGTCTGCTAACGCATCTGCCAGGTCGAGGCATTGGGGTCGGGCAGGGCTTGGTGCGCGAGGCGCGGCAGCGGTGCATTGCTGGCGCTGGCCTGTGACGTGTGCTCGCGCGCCGAGCCCTGAACGACTCCATGGCCTCGACCTGGCCGCAGCTGGACCCAAACTCAAACTCAAACTCAAACCCAGCCCTGAGCAGGCTCACCAGGCTCAGGGCTTGGCGGGCTTGCTCGCCTGGTAGACCCGCACGTAGTCCACTTCCATGGCCACCGGAAAGATCCGGTCGTCCACCGCGCCGCCCAGATCACCACCGATGGCCAGGTTGAGCAGCAGGAACTGGGGCGCATCGAAGGGCCAGGCCCGCGGGCCCACGTCGAACTTGGCGTAACGGAAATGGGTGAAGCCATCCACGCCGAAACGCACGTCGTAGGGCGTCCAGTGCATCTGGTAGGTGTGGAAGGCGCTGCAGGCATCGACCAGGCGGGCGGCGCCGCCCATGGCCTGGCCACCGTGGCCGGTGGCCACGTGCACCGCACTCGATACCCGCTGCGGGTCGTTGCCCAGGTGCTCCAGGATGTCGAGCTCGCCGTCTTCAGGCCAGCGTCCGCCGGTGCCCAGGGTCCAGATGGCCGGCCAGGTGCCCGGGCCGCAAGGCATCTTGGCGCGAACCTCGAAGTAGCCGTAAGTCCAGTCGGCCTTGCCCCGCGTGATCAGGCGCGACGAGGTGTAGCGCTGACCACCCCAGTCGGCGGCCTTGGACAAGGACTCGTGCCGCGCGGTGAGCACAAGCCGCCCGCCCTTGACCACCGCGTTCTCGGCGCGCGGGCCGGCGTAGTACTGCAGCTCGTTGTTGTGCCAACCTTCCTTGTTGCGGCCGGTGTCGTTGGCCCATTTGGCCGGGTCGGGCAGACCGTCGACATTGAACTCGTCGGCCCACACCAGCTGGTAACCGGCGGGCACGCCCAGCCAATCGGCGGCCGCAGGGCTTGAAGTGGCCAGGCCGGTGAGCGCAGCGGCCAGTGGAACGCACCACTGGCGCAGGCGGGTGGTCAAGGTCATGGTGCAAGGTCCTTCAGATCAAGCGGCCGGCGTCGTCGAAGGCCAGTGTCCAGGCGGCATCGGGCGCCAGGTGCACGGTGGTGCCCGCTGCCAGGGGCGCCTGGTCGGCGGGCAGCTTGGCATGCAGCAGGTCGGACAAACCATCCACCTGCAGGTAGGCGATGGTGGTGTCGCCCAGGTGCTCACACAGGGCCACGGTGGCCGGGATGCCGTTGCCGGCGGCCGCCAGGTGCAGGTGCTCGGGGCGCAGGCCCCGGCTGTGGGCGATGGCGCCTGCGCCCGTCGGGGCCAGACCCAGCGCATCCCACAAGGCGCGGTGTGCGCTGCCGGCGTCGGCCGCCGGCCGATCTACGAAATTGATGCGCGGCGCGCCCAGAAAGCCCGCCACGAACCGGTTGGCCGGGCGGTTGTACAGGTCCAGCGGCGCGCCCACCTGCTCGACGCGGCCCTGGTTGAACACGGCGATGCGGGTGCCCATGGTCATGGCCTCGACCTGGTCGTGGGTCACGTAGACCATGGTGGTGCCCAGCTGCCGGTGCAGGCGCGACAGCTCGATGCGGGTGTTCACCCGCAGCGCCGCGTCCAGGTTGGACAGCGGATCGTCGAACAGAAACACCTTGGGCTGGCGCACGATGGCCCGGCCGATGGCCACCCGCTGGCGCTGGCCGCCCGACAGCTCTTTGGGGTAGCGCCCCAGCAGCTCGGTGATGCGCAGCACCTCGGCGGCCTGCTGCACCTTGGCCGCGCGCTCGCTGCGTGATGCGCCGGCCATGCGCAGCGCAAAGCCCATGTTGTCGGCCACGGTCATGTGCGGGTAGAGCGCATAACTTTGAAACACCATCGCTGCGCCCCGGTCGGACGGACGCAGCTCGTTGGCGCGCTGGCCGTCGATCAACAGCTCACCGGCGCTGATGCTCTCCAAGCCCGCGATCATGCGCAGCAGGGTGGATTTGCCGCAGCCCGAAGGCCCGACGAAGACCAGGA
>JANOAQ010000651.1:0-11548 GCA_031411195.1 Burkholderiaceae bacterium
GCCAGGCGGGCCAAGGCGGCCAGCGGCAGGTCGGCGCGCGCCCAGGCGGCGGGGGTGATGCCGGCCAGGTGGTCGAGCACCGGCACCAGGCCGTGTTGCTGCGACAGCGCCGCCACCTCGGCCCAGCGGGTGGGCGGCACATACCACTGCACATGCCAGCCCCGGGCGCGCAGGCGCGGTGCCAATGCGTTCAGGGTTTCGGCTGCATTGCCCCGTGGCGACACCGCGTTGACGCGCACGCCACGCACGCCCGCGTCGGCCATCGCGTCGAGTTGTTCATCGCGCTCGTGTCCGCCCAGCACCACCACGCCGCGGTGGCGGCCGGGCTGCACCCGCAACGCGTCCAGCAGCAGGGCGTTGTCGTGGCCGTAGACGCTGGGCTGCACCAGCACCAGGCGGCCCACGCCGTGGGCGGCGGCGGTGGCTTCGATCTGCGCCAGCGGCCAAGCCCCGGCCGCGTAGTGCGCGGCTGGCGCTGGCCGGCCGTCGAAGACATGCACGTGGGCGTCCCACCCGCCGGGCCAGGTGGGTGGCCAGGTGGGTGGCCAGGCAGGCGGCCTGGCGGGGATGTCAGCAGAAAGACTCATTCGACCCGCACATGGCGCTGGCGCACCACGCGGGCCCACAGCGCCTGCTGCTCGGCCAAAAAGCGGGTGGCGGCATCCACCCCGCCGACAAAGGGCTCACCACCGAGATGGCGGATGCGCTCTTGCACATCGGGCGCGGCCAGGGCCTTGGCGAAGGCGGCGACCAGGGTTTGCTTCACCTCGGGCGTGATGCCGGTGGGCGCCAGCAGCGGGTTCCACTCGGTCACTTCGTAGCCGGGTACGCCGGCTTCGGCCATGGTGGGCACCTGGGGCAGTGCCGCACTGCGGTGGCCGCTGGTGACGGCCATCGGCCGCAGCCGCCCGGCCTGGATGTGGCCCAGCGACGAGGCCAGGTTGGCAAAGAACAGCGGCACCTGGCCGCCCATCACATCCGTCATGGCCGGGCCACCGCCCTTGTAGGGCACATGCAGCAGGTCGACACCGGCCAAGTCTTCGAACAATGCGCCGGCAAGGTGCTGGGCCGAGCCATTGCCCGACGAGGCATAGGCGATGGCGCCAGGCTTGGCCTTGGCTTGCGCCACCAGCTCTTTCACCGTGCTTACCCCAAACGGCGGGTGGGCCACCAGCACATTGGGAAACTGCGCCACCACGCCGATGGGCGTGAAGGCCTTGGCCGGGTCGTAGCCCATCTTGGGGTACAGGCTGGGCGCCACCGCAAAGCTGCTGGCGTCGAACAGCAACTGGCTGCCATCGGCCGCGCCGCGCGCCACCTGGGCGCCGGCCACCACGCCGCCGGCACCGGGCTTGTTTTCGACCACCACGGTCTGGCCCAGGGCTTCAGCCAGGCGCGGGGCGATCAGGCGGGCCATCAGGTCGGCACCGCCGCCGGGTGGGTAGCTCACCACCAGGGTGACGGGCCTGCCGCCGGCCACCGGCGCGGCCCGCAGCGTGCCCGGCAGCCAGGGCAGCGCCGCGGCGGCCAGCAGATGGCGCCGGCGCAGCGCGGCGGGGTGGGAGGGGTACATGGGGGCGCTCCTTCAGGTGAGGGTGACGGTGTAGTGAAAGGCCTGGGCATCGCCCCGGGTGATGCGGTGCTCGACACAGCTGCCCGCCATGTCGAAGGCGCTGCGCGTGACCACCGCCGCTGGATGACCGGGCGCCAGACCCAGCGGCTTGGCCTGCGCGGCGGTGAGGGGCGCGAAGCCGATCTCATCGACCGCGCGCTGCACGAACACACCGCAGCGCTCGGCAAAGGCGGGGTAGAGCAGATCCCCCCAGGCGGTGGTGTCGCTGCCGGCCAGGGCTTCAAACTGCGGCAGGGGCAGCCAGATCTGTTCGAGCAGGCAGGCCTGGCCATCCAGGCTGCGCAAGCGCAGCAGTTGCAGCATGTCGTCGCCCTGCCCTGGCGCAAACCGCCGCGCCACGGCCGCCGGCGCCACGCCGCGCTGGCGCTTGAGGATGGTGGAGGTGGGCACCTGGGCCGCTTCCCCCTGGCCAAAGCGGAAAAAGCGCAGCATGGTGGCGCCGCTCAAGCCGGCCCGCACAAAGGTGCCGCGGCCATGGATACGCTCGATCAGCCCCTGGGCCACCAGCAACTGCAGGGCCTGGCGCATGGTGCCCAGGGCCACGCCGTGGTCGGCCGCCAGCACCTGCTCGGCCGGCATGGCGGCGCCGGGCGGCCATTCACCGCGCAGCAGCCGCTCGCGCAGGGCCTGGGCCAGCACAGCGTAGCGGGCCAGGCCGGGCTCGGCGCCGGCAACGATGGCCAGCTTGGTGGTAGAAGGGAGGCTGGGCATGCCGCTTTAGTCCTCTAGAGGACAAGAGGATAACAGCGGCCGTGCGCTGAACGCAACCAGGCCGCAAGGCTGCGGCGTCGCACGGCGCAACATCGCCGCGCAGGATCGCTCCGCAAGATCACCGCGCCACATCAGCACGCCACATCAGCACGCCAAAATCGGCGCAGCGGCGACACTGGCTGCGGACCTGCGCAACAGGTCCGAGCCGCACGACCCATCCGACCTTCCACCGCACTGCGGAGACATGCATGTTGCAACTCGCTGGTTATGCCGATCGCCTTTCAGCCCGCCCAGGGCAGACGCTTCAGTTCCACGTGGCCAATGCCACGGGCGTGCCGGTCGTGGCCCGTGTGGTGCGCGTTCTGTGTGCAGACCCCAACCCCGCGATCGGCGGCATCCAGACCGAGCCGGTCGCGCTGGCCGTCACCTCCCTGGCCGAACCCGGCCCGCAAGGGGTGGCCGCTGGCTCGTATGCCGCTGTCGGGCCGGCGGGCCTGCTGCGCGGTACGAGCGGCTGCAGGTTCTCGATCCGCATGCACCCCACGCTGGCCCTGGGGCGCCGCCAGGTGGTCATGTCGTGCCAGGACGACCGGGGCCAGGGCATCGCGCTCGAACTGACGCCTTCGCTGACGCTGCGCGCCACCGTCGGCACCGAGGCCGGCCCGGCCACCGTGGAAACCGCAACGCCGCTGCCACTGATGGCCTGGACCAGCGTGTCGCTGGTGGTCGATGCGGCAAGCCGGACCTTGACGCTGTCGGCCGGCCCGGTGTCGCTCAACCCACCGTCGGGCCAGGACGCTGGCCCCACCGGCACCACCGCCACGACGGCTACAACCGCCACCACGGCCTTCGCAGCCGCTCCAGCCCTGCAGGCACTGGCCCGTCGCCTGAGCCTGGCCAGCGCCAGCGACACCGCACCCATCGACACCTTCAACGGCCGGCTTGAGCACCCGGTGCTGTGGGCCGGCGCCACACCCGGCACACCCGGCGCATCTGGCCAGGCCTGCCTGGGCGATTGGGATTTTGCGCAGGCCATGCACACCCAGCGCATCGTCGACACCAGTGGCCAGGGGCACCATGGCGAGCTGGTCAACACGCCCACCCGCGCGGTGTGCGGCGCGTGCTGGACGGGGCAGGAACACAACCCTCGCCATGCGCCCGAGCAGTACGGCGCCATCCACTTTCACGACGACGATATCGACGATTGCCGCTGGCCGGCCACCCATGCGGTGACCCTGCCTGAGGGCTTCAAATCCGATGCCTACGCCCTGCTGCTGACCGCCGGTGATGCCGAAGAAAACATCCCCTTCTTCGTCGTGCCCCCCAAGGGCGTTGCCACCGCACGCATCGCGGTGCTGGTGTCCACCTACACCTACACCGTCTACGGCAACCACGCCCGGCCCGAATGGATGAACGACCCCGTGTGGCGGGCCGCCCTGGTGGCCCAGGCCCAGGACTGGCAGGCCTATCCCCACAACCCCGGGCAGCACCGCGACTACGGCCTGTCGACCTACAACGTCCACAACGACGGCTCGGGCATCGCGCTGGTCAGCTGGCGGCGCCCGATGCTGAACCTGCGCATCGGCTACATCACCTACCCCTACCCCCACATCCGCGGTTCGGGCCTGCGCCACTACCCGGCCGACAGCCACCTGCTGATGTGGCTGAGCAAGATGGGCCACGCGTTCGACCTGATCACCGACGACGAACTGCACCACGAAGGCGCGGCGCTGCTGGCCCGCTACAAGGTGGTGCTGACGGGCTCGCACCCCGAGTACCACACGGCCCAGATGCTGGACGCGCTGCAGGGCTACCGAGACAGCGGCGGCCGGCTTGTCTACCTGGGCGGCAACGGCTTTTACTGGAAGATCGCGCTCGATCCGGATCGCAGCGGCCAGATCGAGATCCGCCGTGGCGAAGGCGGCATCCGCGCCTGGGCGGCCGAGCCGGGCGAGTACTACAACCAGTTCGATGGGCAATACGGCGGGCTGTGGCGGCGCAATGCCCGGCCGCCGCAAAAACTGGTGGGCGTGGGCTTCACCGCGCAGGGCAATTTTGTGGGCTCGCACTACCGCATCCACCCCGAGGCGCGCGCCAATCCCAAGGTGAGCTGGATCGTCGAAGGCGTGAGCGCCGACACCGTCGGCGGCGAGGGCTTTTCGGGCCACGGCGCGGCGGGCTTCGAGCTCGACCGCATGGACAAGCGCCTGGGCTCGCCCGCCAGCGCCGTGGTGGTGGCTTCGTCAGAAAACCACCCACCCGAAGCGCCCTGGGTGCTGGTGCCCGAAGAGCAGCTGACCCACATCACCACCATCCCCGGCCAGCCGCACAAGGCGCTGATCCGCGCCGACATGACCTGGTTCGACTGCCCGGGCGGTGGCGAAGTGTTTGCTGTCGGCTCGATCACCTTTTGCGGCGCGCTGCCGGTGAACCACTTCGACAACGACATCTCGCGCATCCTGAACAACGTGGTGACGCGCTTTTGTCGGTAGGTTCAGGTGGGGGCAACGGCGGTGGCCTGTCCGGACAACCTTTGGTTTGAGCAACAGCCCGATGGCGCAAGTGCGGCCGTCAGGCCCCTGGACGCAGCGCGTGAACCACCGCCAGCCGGCGCGCGATCTCGGCCTTGAGCCAGAGGGCGTCATGCCCGGGCACCACCAGTTGCAGGCCCTGCGCCAGCATGTCGCGTGCCATCTCGGCGCTACCGCACCAGATGCCGACCACCTTGCCTGCTGCCGCAGCGGCCTGCTGGATGCGGCTGATGGCCGCTGCCAGCACCGGGTGGGTGTGTGCCGCGCCAGCGCCCAGGCCCAGCGCAATGCCCAGGTCACTGGGACCGATGAACAGGCCGTCGATGGACGCGACCGAGGCGATGGCCTCCACCGCGTCCAGGCCGGCGCGGGTTTCGACCATCGCCAGCGCCAGCATCTGCGCGTTGGCATGCTGCGCGTAGTCGGCGCCGCCAACAAGCAGGCCGCGTGCCGGACCGAAAGAGCGGTCGCCTTCGACCCCCTCCAGCGGGTAGCGGCAGGCGCGGCCAAAGGCCACGGCCTCGGCCACCGTGTTGATCAGCGGGCAGATCACCCCGTAGGCGCCGCAATCCAGCGCGCGGTTGATCTCGCCCAGGTTGTTCTGGCTGACCCGCACCAGCGGCACGGCCGGTGTGTGCGACAGCGCTTGCAGCATGGCCAGCATCTGCGCGTGGCCGGCCATGCCGTGCTGGCAGTCGATGACCACGGCATCAAAACCGGCGCTGCCCACCAGTTCGGCGGCGTAGGCCGAGTCGATGCTCATCCAACCGGCCACGGCGCCCTGGCCAGCACGGAAGAGGTCGAGAAGTCGGTTGGGTTTCATGGGCAGGTGTCCGTCATGCCGCCATGGCCGGCGGCAACAGGCTCAGGCGCGCGAGTCGACCGCCAGCGTCCAGCGTGGTGTCCAGCGCGGCCGCCGCCTTGTGCACATCGCCGTCGAACCGGGGCGTCTTGCGCTGGTCGCCATGGACCACCAGCAAGGCTTCGGCGTCCTGCGTGCCGGTGTTGACGAACTGCCGCGTGCAGCCGCCGGGCAGCGACAGCGTGTCCCAGGCGCCCAGGTCGGCCTGTACGCGGTCGGCTCCGGCATTGAAGGCCACTTGCAGCGGGCCACTTGCATGCACCAGCACGGCGTTTTCGTCGATCACGAACGGCGCGCTGCATTGCCCTGCCGGCACACGCAGCCATTCAACCGAGAAGCCCTGCGGGTCGGACACGGCAGGCCGATGCTCGCGGTACTGGCTGATGCCCCAGCCGATCACCGGCGCCAGCTGCCAGGCCTGGCCGGGCAGCATGGCATCCAGCGTGGCAACCTGGAAGTCGCGTTGCCCGGGCTTCACGCAGCGGGCCGTCAAGTCGGCCACCGACCAGTGGCGCAGCGCCGCCACTTCCTGCGGCGGCATCAATGGCAGCAGCAGGTCATCGCAGGGGGGCGCCTGGCCCGCAGGCACGTCGATCAACTGGTTGTCGCGGCCCAGGTAGAGGCCGGTCGCGCGGGCACGGCGCATCACCTCGGGCGACCAGATGATGCCGCCGGTGTCGTCGCCACCGAGCACCGTCATCAGGAAACCGTGCTTGCTGCCGCTGTTGGAAAAGCCGCGGAACATCCATGTCGGCATGCAGATCACATCGCCTTCGTCCAGCACCGCCTCGCCTTCGTCGCCGGCCGCACCCCAGCGCAGGGTGTAGGTGCCTTCGCAGGCGATGAACACCTCGGCCGTGAAGTGCAGGTGCAAGCTGTTGGTGATGCCCGGGGCCATGCCGGCTGCGCCGATGTTGAAGCCGTGCGGCTCACGCAGGTTCACCACCTGACCAGGGTTCTGGGTCACGCCCGGGCCGATCATGGCGTAGTTTTCCTTGGGCGTGCTGCCGGGCAGACGCACGTCGATGAAGGCGTCGTCGCAGGACCGGTACTGGCTGCGGCGGATGTGGCGGCGCTGGAGTTCTTCAGGTGTCAGGATCATGGTGTGGGGTGCGTTGGTCAGCCCTTGACGGCGCCTTGGGTGAGGCCAGAGACGATCTGCTTCTGGAACAGTGCGACCAGGATGATCAGTGGAATGGTGATGCTCACGGCACCGGCAACACCTTGCATCAGCAGCGCGTCACTCTCGGCGGTGATGGCACTGGCGATGGCCGCCGGCATGGTCATGCGGTCGGCGTTGGTCAGCGCCGAGCTGAGCATGAAATCGTTGTAGGCCAGCAAGAAGCTGAACAGGCCGGTGGTCACGACACCAGGCCACATGACCGGGATGATGACACGTCGAAAAGCCTGCAAGCGGGTGCAGCCATCGACCATGGCGGCTTCGTCCAGCTCTTGCGGGATGTTGACGAAAAAGCTGCGCAGCATCCAGATGGTGAAGGGCTGGTTGATGGCCACCAGCACGAAGATCAGGCTGAGCGTGGTGTTGCGGATGCCGATGGCGTCGAACAAGGCATGGAAGCTGGGCAGCAGCGTGGCATGCGGCAGCGCGCGAAACACCAATGCCACGATGAGCAGCCAGAACCCCAGGCTGCCCCGGTAACGCGACAAGCCATAGCCGGCCAGGCAGCCCACCGTCAGCGAGATGCACACCGTGCCCAGGGTGACCACCACAGTGTTGCCGAAGTTGCGGTAGAACTCGCGCTCGATCCACAAGCCCCGGTAGTTTTCGAGCGTGATGGGTGCCAGCCATTTCAGCGGCGCCGAAAACGCATCGACATAGCTGCGCAGCGAGATCACGGCCGTCCACAACACCGGCAGCGCGGCCAGCACCAACCAAAGCACCAGGGCGGTGTAGAGCAGCGTTTGCCCCAAAGCCGACTTGCGCATTCAGCCCCCCTGCCTTTGTTCGCGCCAGGTCTTGCGCAGCAGCGGAATCAGCAGCAGCGCGATGCCGATGATGGTCAGCACCGACGCGGCGCTGGCCTTGTACGGGTTGTCTTCCTGCAGCAGCACGTGGTAGGTGAGGTACTGCACGCTGGTGGTGAAGGCGCCTTGTGTCAACACCATCACCGGCTCGAAGACGCGGTAGGCGTCCATCAAATGCATCATCAGCACAAACACCACCAGCGGCATCAAGTGCGGCAGCGTCACGTAGCGCAGCTTTTGCCACGGCGTGGCGCCGTCGATGGTGGCGGCTTCCAGCGCGTCTTGTGGCACGCCTTGCAAGCCGGCATAGAAGACGATGAAGGCAAAAGGCAACACGTGCCAGATGCCGTAGAGCACCACCAGCAATTGCGCCGACCAGGCCTGCGCCATCCAGAACACCTGCACGCCCACGCCGGCCAGCAGGTGCGGCACCAGCCCGTTGTCGCGAAACAGCCATTTGATGGCCAGCGCACCGACCACC
The DNA here is from genome assembly GCA_031411195.1 of Burkholderiaceae bacterium. Lineage (GTDB taxonomy): Bacteria > Pseudomonadota > Gammaproteobacteria > Burkholderiales > Burkholderiaceae_C > Pseudaquabacterium. The sequence continues at coordinate 8,205 of JANOAQ010000651.1, forward strand.
GGCGTGATGATGAAGGGCAGCAGCGACGCGGCGATGAACACCGCTTTCAGGCGCTGCGTGACCCGGTTCATGGCCAGTGCCAGCAACAGGCCGCCGCCCAACACGAAGGGCGTGGTGGCGGCGATGTAGAGCAGGGTGAAGCGCAAGGCCGAGAAGAACTCAGGCGGTGCATCGGCACTGGCGTTGCGGGCCACACCGGCTGATACAACCGCCTGCGCCGCCGCCGGTGCCTTGTCGAGCCCCAGCACCGTGCGGTAGTAGTCCAGCCCCACCCAGCGGCACACTTGCACGGCTTTGCCGCTGGCGTCCACCTGGGCGCGCTGCGTGGTGACGGCATGCGCACCAAAAGGCCCGGTCTGCTGCACGGTGACAAGTTCCATTTGCAGCGCACAGTTGCGCACCGACAGCAACACCGTCATCACCATCGGCAAGGCCAGCAGCGCGAGCATCAGCAGCACCGAAGGCCCGACGAAGCCGGCAAAGCTGCGCAGCTTCATGCTGCAGCCCCGGGTTTGGTGAAGCCCTTTTCGGTGGCTGCACGCCCATACGCCGCCGCTGCGGCATTCAGCACCGCCTGCGGTTTGCGATTACCCACCAGCGCATCAGGCAGCAGCTTGCCCAATTCGGCATGGGCCAGGCTGAAGAACGGCTCACTCGACCACACCGGGGCGCCCGCCGCCTGCGACAAGGCCACACCTGTGCCAAAGCGGCCCGGCTTGAAGGCCGCGCGCACCCACAAGCCCAGATCGTTGCCGCTGGCCACAGCCGCTTCGCTCAGGCCTTGCATCAGCACATGGAAAGTGGCTTCGCGCTGGCGCGGGTTGTTGCGTGGCAGCACAGCCGCATCCCACCACAAGTGCGCGGCGGTGCGGCCACCGGGGCGCGCGGCAGGGGCTGCTGCAAATTGCATCTGCCCCACCACGCGCGACGCGCCGGCGTCATCCATGCGCGAGGCACGGCTGGCCCACAGCACCCCCATGGCCGCCTTGCCTTGCTGGAACTGGTTGACGACATCGTCGGCATTGCTGGCCAGCGCGTTGGGCGTCATGTAGGGCATCAGGCTGCGCATCAGGTCAACGGCCTGAACGCCCAATGCACCATTGAACGCTGGCAAGGCGCTGCCTGGCTCGAAGAAGCGCCCGCCCAGGCTGCCCAGGATGTTGGCGAACTCCGTGCCGCAATCAAAACCCTTGGCAAAGCCCTGCGCTATGGGGAAGCTGATGCTGGACTCGTTTCGCTTCAGCACAGCCGCCGCCGCCACCATCTGGGCGTAATCGGTCGGCACGGCCAGACGGTGCTTGGCGAACAGGTCGGCGCGGTAGTACAGGTTTTGGGTGTTCTGCAAAAAGGCGATGGCCATCACCTCGCCGTCCACGCGCACCAGCATGCTTTCTTCCAGCCGGTAGCGCGCGCCGAAGGCCTGCACCAGGTCGGTCAGCGGCTGCAACTGCCGCCGCGCATACAGGTTGGAAAAGACCGCCATCGAGACGATGGCCGCGTCGAATGGCGAACGGCCTGCGGCGCCAAACGCCTGTTCGGTCTCGATGCTGGCCTGGGGCGTCAGCTTGAAGACGACCCGAAGGCCCGGCCGCGTGCAGCCCTCGGCGATGCGTGCAATGTGCGCCACCGCCGGGAAGCTGTTGCCGACCAGGTGCACCTCGCCATGGCCTGCCACGTGGGTACAGGCCACGGCGGCGGGCGCTGGTGTGGTGGGCGCTGGTGTGGTGGGCGCTGGGCTGGCGGGCACCGGTGTGGTGGGCAAGACGGTGGCCGCTGCGGCGCCTTGCCCTGCAGCCAATGCGCTGTGCTGCGCCAACGCCGGGCTGGCCGCAGCGGCCAACAACAGCGAGCGCCGCCGAAATGTCACCACAGCGCTCATGCACCCGTCCGGCTGGCGATGCGGGCCTGGGTAACGGCATCGAACAAATGACACCGATCAGCGTGCGCGCGCAAGCCCACCCGCGCGCCCATGGCGCTGCGGTAGTCCTTGCCGGCCTTGGCGGTGATCATCAGGTCGCCCTGCTTGATGGTGACCAGCGTAGCGTCGCCGGTCAGCTCGAAGGCAAACACCTCGGCGGCAATACTGGCCGTGGTGTCGTCGGCAGCGAGCAGTACCAGGTCTTCAGGGCGCACGCCCAACACCACACCGGCCGCATCGGTCGCCGTGAAGCCGGCAATGTGCACGCCCGGCGCGCTGAACACGCCGCCTTGCAGGCTGCCGGGCACCAGGTTCATCGGCGGCGAGCCGATGAAGCCGGCCACGAACAGGTTGGCCGGCCGCTCGTAGATGTCTTGCGGGCTGCCGATCTGCTGCACCCGTGCCCGGCTCATCACCACCACGCGGTCGGCCAGGGTCATGGCCTCGATCTGGTCGTGCGTGACGTAGATGGTGGTCACCCCCAGGCTGTGGTGCAGGTGCTTGATGTGCGCCCGCATGCTCACGCGCAGCTTGGCGTCCAGGTTGCTCAGCGGTTCGTCCATCAGGAACACCGTCGGCTGGCGCACGATGGCGCGGGCCAGCGCTACCCGCTGGCGCTGGCCACCCGACAGTTCTTTCGGCCGGCGCTGCAGGTAGTCCATCAGCTCGACCTGCTGCGCCGCCTTGTGCACGGCCGGCATGATCTGCGCCGCAGGCAGGCCGCGAATCTTCAGCGGGAAGCCGATGTTCTCGGCCACCGTCATGTTGGGATAGAGACCGTAGCTTTGAAACACCATGGCCACATCGCGGTCCTTGGGTTCGAGCTGGTTGACGCAGCGCTCGCCTATCCACACCTCGCCAGCGCTCGGCTCTTCCAGGCCCGCCACCATGCGCATGGTGGTGGTCTTGCCGCAGCCGCTGGGGCCCAACAGCACCAGAAACTCGCCATCGGCAATGTCCAGCGACAGGGGCTCCACAGCGGTGGACGCACCCCAGCGCTTGGCGATGTTCTTCAGCTGGATGCGGGCCATGGGTGTGCCTGTGCTCGTTCTTGTGATCGATTCAAGGGCTGAGGATCTGCATCCACAGCGCCACCTCGTCCACCATCACCCATTCGCGCAGGATGCGGCCGCGGGCATGGTCGACCTCGGCGTGGGTGATGCCCAGTATTTCCACGGGCTGCTGCGTGGCTGCACCAAAACGCCCACCGCCGGTATGCCGACCGATCACGCGCCAGCGCATCGCCACGCGCGGCGTGCGACCGGGTTCAATGCGTTCAGCCAGACTGTCGATGTGCAGCGTGGCGCCGCTGAACGCCGCCGTGTAGCCGAACCAGAAGGCTTCGGCCGCGCTGACGCCAATGGCTGCGTGCCCATTGGGCAACTGCAGGGCAATGGCCTCGTCGCAGCTTGCCTGCAGCACCGCC
>JANOAQ010000652.1:0-3318 GCA_031411195.1 Burkholderiaceae bacterium
CCTTCAATCTGGCCCACCTGCGCAACATGACGGCCGTCACCGAGATGGGCGGCATCGTCTTCCCGCCGCTGCCGGCCTTCTACAACAAGCCCACCACCATCGACGAACTGGTCGACGACACGGTGGAGCGTGTGCTGGCCCTGGCCGGTATCACCCAGGCCACGCCCAAGGCCTGGCAAGGCCTGCGCTGAACATTGATTGACCACGCGGACGCCGCGGAACCGGCTTTGCCGGGCCGCGGGCGGCGCCCCCTGGGGGGAGCGCCGAAGGCGCTACGGGGGGGGTGACATTCCCCACCGAGCGCGGTTGGCCAGCACCGCGTTCGGGTACTCGGGCTTGCCCCGGCTGCCGTTGTAGCGCCCCAGGGCCATGAACAGGTCACCACGCTCGATGTCCAGGTAGTGGCGCAGGATCACGCAGCCAAAACGCAGGTTGGTCTGCATGTGAAAAAGCCGCGCCGGCTCACCGTCACCGATCAGTCGTGCCCAAAATGGCATCACCTGCATGTAGCCGCGGGCGCCCGCGCTGCTGATGGCGTATTTTCGAAAGCCGCTTTCCACCTGGATCAGGCCCAGCACCAGGGCCGGCTCCAGGCCGGCGCGGCGGCTCTCGTAGGACAAGGTTTCGAGGAACTCGATGCGGGTGTGGGCCTCGCTCTTGAAACGCTTGAGCCGTTCACTCATCGCACCCAGCCAGCGCAAGAACCCCAGCCGCGCGCCTTGGTCGGCAAACTCGGGCTTGGGCGGCGCAGCGCTGGCAATGGCTGCCGACAGCGCAGTGCGCACGGCGTCGGCCAGCGGCTCTTCGGCCTGGGTGCCGGCCTGGGCCGCACGCGGCCAGCACGCGGCACCGGCCAGGGTGGCCAAGCAGGCGCGCCGGCCGACGCCGTTCATGCCAGGCTCAGGCAGACAAGCGGCCCTTCACCAGCGTGGCCGCCTCGGCCAAAGGGGCGACGGTGGCGGCCGCTTCACGGCGGCCTTGCAATTCAACCGTGCCGGCCTTGAGGCCTCGGTCGGAGATCACCACCCGCTGGGGCACGCCCACCAGTTCCCAGTCGGCAAACATGGCACCGGGGCGCTCGCCGCGGTCGTCGAGCATCACGTCGATACCGGCAGCCTGCAGTTCGTCGTGCAGCGCATCGGCAGCGGCCTTGACTTCGGGTGAGCGGTCGTAGCCGATGGGGCAGATCACCGCCGCAAACGGGGCAATGGCCACCGGCCAGACGATGCCGCGCTCGTCGTGGTTCTGCTCGATAGCTGCACCCAGGATGCGCGTGACGCCAATGCCGTAGCAGCCCATTTCCATCAACTGCGGCTTGCCGTTCTCGTTGAGGTAAGAGGCGTTCATGGCCTGGCTGTATTTGGTGCCCAGGTAGAACACATGGCCCACCTCGATGCCGCGCTGAATGGCCAGCACGCCTTGCCCGTCGGGTGATGGGTCTCCGGCCAGCACATTGCGCAGGTCGACCACCAGGTCGGGCTCAGGCAGGTCGCGACCCCAGTTGGCGCCGGTGTAGTGAAAGTCGGCCTCGTTGGCGCCGCAGACGAAGTCGCTCATCGCCGCCACGGTGCGGTCGGCAATCACCTGCAGTGGCTTCTTGAGCGCGTCCTTAGGGAAGATGGGTCCCAGGTAGCCCGGCTTGCAGCCGAAGTGCGCTTCGATCTCGCCCACGGTGGCAAAGCGCCAGCCGGCCTTCAAGCCCGGCAACTTGCCGACCTTGACTTCGTTCATGTCGTGGTCGCCGCGCACCAGCAGCAGCCAAACGCTGCTCTTGGCGACCTCGCCGTGTTCGTTGAGCTCGTCGGTGGCCAGCACCAGGCTCTTGACGGTCTGCTTCAGGTCCAGGCCCAGCAGTGCCGCCACGTCAGCGCAGGTGCTCTTGCCCGGCGTGGGCGTCTTGGCCAGTGCCTGGCCGGCGCCAGCGCGCGGGGCCGCCGGGGCAATACCCTCGGCCAGCTCGATGTTGGCCGCGTAGTCGCTGGTGGGGCAGTAGACGATGGCGTCTTCGCCGGTGTCGGCAATCACCTGGAACTCGTGGCTCAGGTCACCACCGATGGCACCGGTATCGGCCGCCACCGCGCGGTACTGCAGACCGAAGCGGTCAAAGATGCGCTTGTAGGCATCGAACATGCCCTGGTAGCTCTTGGCCGCGCCGGCGGCATCACGGTCGAAGGAGTAGGCGTCCTTCATCGTGAACTCGCGCCCTCGCATCACGCCAAAGCGCGGGCGGCGTTCGTCGCGGAACGTGGTCTGGATGTGGTAAAAATTTTTCGGCAACTGGCGGTAGCTGCGCAATTCTTGCCGGGCGATGTCGGTCACCACCTCTTCGCTGGTGGGCTGGATGATGTAGTCGCGCCCATGCCGGTCTTTGACGCGCAGCAGCTCGGGCCCCATCTTGTCGAAGCGCCCGGTCTCTTGCCACAGCTCGGCCGGTTGCACCACGGGCATTAGCAGCTCGACGGCACCGGCGCGGTTCATCTCGTCGCGGATGATGGCCTCGACCTTGCGAATCACCCGCAGCCCCATGGGCATGTAGTTGTAGATGCCCGCGCCCAGGCGTTTGATCATGCCCGCACGCATCATCAGTTGGTGGCTCACCACCTCGGCGTCGGCGGGGGCTTCCTTCAGGGTGGAAATGAAGAACTGGGAGGCTTTCATGGGTGCGCTGGGAGGGGGCTTGCGGCCGCCATGGCGGCGGGGTTTCACACGGCAGACATGCATGCGGGTTAGCGAGGATTCGCGGGCCGCACAACGCCGGTGCAATAATGAAACCAATATAGAAATTGGGGTTTGATTATGCTCGACAGGGAAGGCTTCAGGCCCAACGTCGGCATCATCCTGCTCAATGCGCGCAACCAGGTGTTTTGGGGCAAACGGCTACGTACACACTCGTGGCAGTTTCCCCAAGGTGGCATCAAGTACGGTGAATCGCCAGAGCAGGCGATGTTTCGTGAGCTGCAAGAAGAAGTGGGCTTGCACCCAGAGCATGTGCGCATCCTGGCGCGTACCCGCGACTGGCTGCGCTACGAGGTGCCAGATCACTTCATTCGCAAGGATGCACGCGGCCACTACCGAGGCCAGAAGCAGATCTGGTTCCTGTTGCGCCTGATGGGCCGCGACAGCGACCTCGACCTGCGCGCCACCGACCACCCCGAGTTCGACGCCTGGCGCTGGAACGAGTACTGGGTGCCGCTGGAACTGGTGATCGAGTTCAAGCGTGATGTCTACCAGATGGCGCTCAATGAGCTGGCGCGTTTTCTGCCCCGGGTGAACCAGCACAACCGCTATTTGCGCGGTGGTGTGCGGCTGGGCTGGTCT
>JANOAQ010000653.1:0-21767 GCA_031411195.1 Burkholderiaceae bacterium
ACCTGTGGCGCGGCCTGCTTGGTGGCGGCGGCGGCGGCGGTGATGACCGGTTGTGGCACGCCCGACCGGCCCGGCACTGCAGCGGCACCCCGCATCGACACCCGCGCCGTGCCCATGCGCGATGCAGGCAGCCCCCTGCCCGAAGGCTGGCAGCACGGCGCCTTCATGGAAGTCTTCGTGCGCAGTTATGCCGACAGCGATGGCGACGGGATCGGCGACCTGCGCGGCCTGACCAGCCGGCTCGACTACCTGCAGCGGCTGGGTGTGCGCGGCATCTGGCTGATGCCCATCACCGCCAATGCCGACGGCGACCACGGCTATGCCACCACCGATTTCCGCCGCATCGCGCCCGAGTACGGCACCCTGGCTGATTTCGACGAGCTGATCCGCCAGGCCCATGCCCGTGGCATCGGCGTGATCATGGACTACGTGATCAACCACGCCGCCGCCGAGCACCCGATGTTCGTGCAGGCGCGCCAAGGCCCGCGGGCCCCCTGGCGCGACTGGTTCGTGTGGAGCGATGCCGCCCCCACCGGCTGGGACATCTGGGGCAAGAACCCCTGGTACCACACGCCATCGAAACCCTGGCAGCTGGATGTCGAACCCAAGAACCTGCCCGTGCCGCCGCCCGGTTCGCGCGACTTCTACTTCGGCACGTTCGGGCAGCAGATGCCTGACTTCAACTTTCGCAACCCGGCGGTGGTGGCCTACCACCACGACAGCCTGCGCTTCTGGCTGAACCGGGGGCTCGACGGCTTTCGGCTCGATGCCGTGCCCCACCTGATCGAGAACAACGCCAAAGACTGGAACGACCAGCCCGAGAGCCGGGCGCTGACGCGCCAGATCCAGGCCCTGACCAAGGCCTATGCCCGCCGCTACACCGTGTGCGAGGCGACCGCCCAGCCGCGCGACTACGCCCAGGCCGACCTGTGTGGCGCCGCCTTCGCCTTCGGCCTGGAAAGCCAGCTGGCCAAGGCGGCAGGCGGCGATGCCGACGCCATCCGCCAGGTGGCTGCCTACCCGGTGAGCGCGCCGCCCACCATGGGCATCTTCGTCAGCAACCACGACAAATTTGCCGGCCGGCGGCTGTGGGATCAGGTGGGCGGCGACCTGGCGCGCTACAAGCTGACCGCTGCCACCTACCTGATGCTGCCCGGCACGCCCTACATCTACTACGGCGAAGAGATCGGCCAATCGGGCGCCGAAGGCCTGCAGGACGATCCGCAGATCCGCGGGCCCATGAGCTGGACGGCCGACGCCGCCACCGCCGGTTTCAGCACCGGCAAGCCCTACCGCGCCTTGGCCACCAACCGCGCCACCCACAACGCCGCCGCGCAGGCAGCGCAGGCCGACGGCCTGTTCGCCCATTACCAGGCGCTGATCGCGCTGCGCAATGCGCTGCCGTCCATTGCACGGGGCAGCTACGAGCAGGCGGTGGCCAGCGGCGCCACGCTCAGCTTCCAGCGCCGGTTGGGCGCCGAGCACACGCTGATGACCTACAACTACGGCACTGCCCCCGCCACCCTGGCCGTGGCCGGCCTGCCAGCCGGTGCGCGGCTGGTGGCAGCCCTGCCTGCAAGCCTTGCGCCACAGGCCGCCGATGCTGCGGGCCAGGCGCAGGTACGCCTTCCCGCCCAGTCCTTCGCGGTGTGGCGCGTGGTGCTGCCCGCACAGCCACCGGAAGTGCCTGCACTGACCACGGCCCCGCTGTCGCCGCAAGGCGCCGCCTGCAGCGCCGCGCCACTGGGCGACACCCCGCTGTACTTGCGCGGCACGATGAACGAGTGGCAGGCCGACGAGGCCAGCGAGTTCGTCTGGCGCTGCAGCGCCTACCAGCTGAACGTGCAGCTCAGCGGCGAGCACCGCTTCAAGCTGGCCGATGGCAGCTGGCGCGACGACACCATCCTGGCCAATGCCCGAGGCGTGGCCACCGAAGGCCTGCCACCCGTGCTGGCCCGTGGCCCGGCCACCGCCGAGCTGCGCTACACCTTTGCCGGTGCGCAGACGCTCACCCTGCGGTTTGGGTCGACCGGCCCGCAGCTCAACCTGACCAGCGGCCATTTCGACGATGTGCGCCTGCGGCCCGTCACCCACCCCACCGCGCTGAGCCTGCGCCACGACAGCCGCGCACTGGTCGACAAGCAGCCCTTCGGTGCGGTACCGGCAGGTACCGAGGTGGTGTTTGCGCTGAGCGCGCTGCCCGGCGTGGAACAGGCCACCCTGGTGATCGAACGCCGCCAGCTCGAAGGCAACCAGACCGTGCTGGCCTACCACCCACTGGCCCGCGTGCCCCTGCAGCGCAGCACGGCGGGCGCGCAGGCGGGGCAGGAGCGCTTTGCCGCGCGCCACCGTTTTGATGCCATCGGCGTGCACGGTTATTGGTTCGAGGTGCGCATCGCGGGCGAAACCTATGTGCTGCACAACAACCTCGACACCATCCCCTGGACGCGCGAAAAAGGCAGCAACGGCCTGGCGATGGTGGGGCGCGCGCCCGATGCGCAGCGCAACATCCGCCGCCTGCGGCTGAGCGTGTACCAGAGCGGCTTCACCGTGCCTGCCTGGGCGGCCGACGCGGTGTATTACTACGTCTTCCCCGAGCGCTTTCGCAATGGCGAACCGGCCAACGACCCGCAACCCGGCCAGCGCCGCTACCAGAACCACGCCATAGAGCGCCATGCGCGCTGGAACGAAGCGCCCTTCAAGCCCGGCAGCGGTGATGGCTCAGACAAGGTCTTCAGCAACGACTTCTTCGGCGGTGATCTGGCCGGCATCATCGACAAGCTCGACTACATCCGCGCGCTGGGCGCCAACGCCATTTACCTGACTCCGGTGTTCACCGCGCCCAGCAACCACAAGTACGACACTGCCGACTTCCGCCAGATCGACCCGGCCTTCGGCACCAACGCCGACTTCACGCGGCTCACGCAAGAAGCCGCCATGCGCGGCATGCGTGTGATCCCCGATGCATCGCTCAACCACGTGGGCAGCGATTCGGTCTACTTCGACCGCTATGGCAACCACGCCACCGGGCCCGATGGCCGGCCCAATATCGGCGCCTTTGCCAACGCGCGCATCCGCGCCGATTCGCCCTGGGCCGGCTGGTTCACCTTTGATGCCACGCAGACCGCGCCCGAACGCCAGTACCGAGGCTGGGCCGGCGAGGAGGATCTGCCCGAGGTCGACAAGAACGCACCCGGCTGGCGCGACTTTGCCTACCGCGCACCCGATTCGGTCACCCGCACCTGGCTGCAGCGTGGCGCGGCCGGCTGGCGCATGGACGTGGCACCGTATGTGCCCGACGACTTCTGGCGTGAATGGCGCGCGGTGGTCAAGCAGACCGACCCCAACGCCCTGACCATCGCGGAAACCTGGCACGACGCCAGCCGCCACCTGCTGGGTGACATGTTCGACAGCACGATGAACTACATCTTCCGCAACGTGGTGCTCGACTACGCCGCCGGCGGCAGCGCCAGCGCCGCCGTCAAGCCGCTGGAACTGCTGCGCGAGCAATACCCGCCGCAGGCCCTGCATGCGCTGATGAACCTGCTGTCCAGCCATGACCAGCCGCGTGCCCTGCACCAGCTCGGCGATACCCGCCTGCCGGGCCCGGCGGTGGACGCGGCCACCATCGACCGCGCCCGGCAGCGCCTGAAACTGGCCGTGCTGCTGCAGATGAGCTACCCCGGCGCACCGGCGGTGTACTACGGTGACGAAGTGGGCCTGACGGGCGGCGCCGACCCCTACAACCGCGCGCCCTACCCCTGGGCCGACCAGGGCGGCCAGCCCGATGAAGCACTGCGTGCCGACTTCACCCGGATGATCGCCCTGCGCCATGCCCACCCGGTGCTGCGGCGCGGCATCCTGCTGGCACCCCTGCATGCCGACGATGCGGTGCTGGTGCTGGCGCGCCGCCTGGTGGAAGGGGCTGGGGGCGTTGGATTCGCTGGCGGGGCTGGACGGGCTGGCGCGGCTGACGGCACTGCGGTCACCTGGGCCCTCACCGCCTTCAACAATGCCGACACACCGCGCACGGTGACGGTGGCCATGCCTGAAGGCGCGCCCGATGGGCCTTATGCCGCCGCCTGGGGCGATGCACCGGCTGAAGTGCGGGGCGGTCGGGTCACCCTCACAATGCCTGCGATGTCGGGGCGGGTGCTGGTGAAGGCGCCGTGATCACGCGCTGAGCGGGCGCCGATCGCCGCGCGAAGTCACGGCTCGATGGCCATGCCCCACAGGGCGCGGCCATCACCCACCGTGCCCAGCAGCGTGGCGCGGCCGCTGGCCAGGTCGATCAGGTGCAGCCGCGTGCGGCCGTTCTGGCGCAGGGCGGCCAGCGCAGCGTTGTTGGTATCGGCAATGTCGAAGGCCGCGTCGTCCACCGCGCCGGTGCCCAGCGGGCCCACGGTGAAGAGCCAACCGGTGTTGGGCGAGATGGCCGGCTGCACGCCTTCCACGCTGCCCTGGGTGACCAGGCTGCCGGCCTCGCGGTCGATCGCGTAGTTGGTGGTCAGCTTGTCGTTGGTCGTGTTGTAGGGGTAGGCCGCGCCGGCCAGGCGCGGGGGCACACCGGCGCGCACATCGCCTTCGGCATAGCGCACGGCAGGGTCGGTGGCGGCCACGGCGCCGGTCTCGGGGTGCAGGCGCAGGTTGAGGCCGCTGTCGCTGACCACGCGGATGCGGTCGGCCGCCGGGTTGAAGTCGAAGCCCACCGCCTGCCCGGCCAGCGGCACCGGCGCACCGTTGCCTACCGGGCTGAGCTGGCCGGTGGCGGTGTTGACGGTGTATAGCCGACCACCGGCCGACAAGGCGAACAGCACGCCGCGCGACACGCGGTAGTCGATGCCCACCAGGCGCTCGCCCGCCGGCAAGCCTTGCAGCGGCACGCGGGCCAGCAGGCGTTGGGGTTGGCCGGCATTGAAGCGGATCAGCTCGGCTGCGTCGGTGACGGCGAACACCGTCTCCTTGCGCGGCGGGCCTTCGGGCTCGGGCGCGGTCGCGCAGGCCGCCAGCAAGGCGGTGGCCAAGGTCGAGGACAGGAACAGACGTTTGGTGATCAGCATGGGCGAGCTCCTAAGGCAACGGCGCCGCAGCGCCACATCGGCTTTATCGGTCACCCGCCCGGCGTATTGACCCCATGCTGGGCATGGGTAGCCACCCCGGAGCCGAGACACCCTCAGCGCGCGGCCTCGGCGCGCGCCTTCCGCCTGGCCCGTCAGCGCGGCGCCAGATGCAGGGCCAGAAACGCTCCACCCGGCCCCAGAAATTGAGCTGGGTTTCCAGCTTGCGCCAGCCGTGGCCTTCTTCGGGATAGACCACCCATTCCAGCTGCGGGTTGCGGGGCCGGTTGGCATCGCGAAATTTTTCGCCGTGCACGATGGGCACCCGCACATCCCAGCCGCCGTAGGCCATCAGCAAGGGCTGGCGAATGCGCGCGGCCTGGGCCAGCGGCGAAATGGTCTTGAACAGCTCGGCATCGGCCACCGGGTTGTTGATCAGCGTGCCATAGCCGTAGCGCTTGCTTTGCTCTGACACATCGCTCCAGCCGACCGAGAACATCAGGCCCGGATCGGTCACCCCGACCCAACTGATGCCGGCGCGGAACAACTCCGGGATCTGCAGCAGGCCCATCAGCGTGGCATAGCCGCCGTAGCTGGCGCCGGCGATCGCCATGCGCTGGGGGTCGGCAATGCCCTGGGCGAAGGCCCAGCGCGCGCCATCGGCCACATCACGCTGCATGGCCTGGCCCCATTGCTTGAAGCCGGCGCGAAAGTGCTGCCCACCAAAGCCGGTGGAGCCACGAAACTCGGGCTGCAGCACCGTATGGCTGCGCGAGGTATCGGGCACCTTGACGAAGCTGAGGCAAGTTTCCACCAACTGGCGGAAGTTGCCGCCGTCGGCATCCACGGCAGACAGGCCGGGACCATGCTCGGCCCAGGCGGGGCCCGACAAGGTCTGTTGCAGGTCGAACACCAGGCGCTTGTCGTTGACTCAACGGAAGTCGCCCACCACAGTCTCGTTGAACGACGCCACTACATCGGGCTTCATGGTCTGCAGGTCGAGCACGGCCAGGCGCGCGTGGTGGCCCTTGGCGGCCACCTTCATGGCCACGTAGCGGCCATCGGGCGACAACTGCGCGCCGCTGGTGGCCGGCTCCTGGAAGAACAGCTCGGCCGCTGGCAGCGCGGGCTGGGCCGGTGCAGAGGCGGGCCACAGCAACAGGGCCAGCGAAGCGGCCACAAGCCCGATGATGGCCTTCATGGGGTCAGGTGGATTGGCGGCTGCAAGTGAAGAAGCCATTGAGGGTCAGCCGTCCGGCGGCCGGGTCGTCGCTCAGACGCCCGGGCGCGCGGATGTCGGGTGAATGGAACAAGCTGCCGTCGTAGAAGATCAGCCGGTTCCAGCGGGCCGGCACCGTGCAGACGTGCTCGAACCAGTCGTTCGATTCGGTCAGGTAGCCACGCTGCACGCCGGTGCTGGCGCTGAAGCCCTCGGCAGCGGCCGGGTCCTTGGCGGACGCAGCCTGGCGCATCAGTGCCTCGGTCTCGGCAGCGCCACGCCGCGGCCGAAAGAAGCTGGTGCCGCCCAGCGACTCGTCGCGAAACAGGTAGGCCACCGACGCCAGCGCGCACTGCCCGGGCAACACGTTGAAGCGGTCGCGATGGCACAACCACTGGACCGGCGCCAACTGCTGCGGCGCCAGCGTCACCAGCGACAGCCGGCTGTACATCTGCAACGTGCGCCGCGCGCCCAGGCGCCGGCGGGCATGCAGGCGAAAGTAGTCGTCCAGCCGCGCCGAAAGCTCGGAGGGCAGGTGAAACTCCAGCCCCGGATAGGCATTGAACGGCGCCATCGCGAAGTCGGCGCGGCGGGCCACCGCATTGGCCACCCAGCGTTCGGGCTCGAGCAGCGCATCGTCGATCACCAGGCAGACCTGGTCATCGACGATGGGCAAAAGCTCGACCCTGGGCGCCGGATTGAACATCGCGCAGACCGCTCTGCAAGCGGCCTCAGGCGGGCAGCACGCTCATCGGCGAGCGGCAGTGCTCGTTGACGAAGCTGGCGTGGGTCGGCATGGCGTCGACGCAGCGCTTCATGGTGGCTTCAACGCTGCGCAGAAAATCGACGATCTTCTGCTCGTCGATCGCATCGACCAGCGGGTGATAACTGCGCGGCTGGATGTGCTGGCCCAGCATCACCTCGACCCAGCTGATCTCCGAGAACATCTCGTTGGCCTCGCGGAAGACCCGGCCATGGCCCTCGAACAGGTCGATCTTGGCCTGCAGCGCGTCCGGAATCGACATCGTGCGGCAATGGTTCCAGAACGCCGTGTCGTCGCGCCGGGTGGCCTTGTAATGCAGGATCAGGAAGTCACGGATGCGCTCGAACTCGAAGTCGGCCTGGCGGTTGAACTCGTCGATGTCGGCCGGGTTGATGACCTGATCCGGAAAGAACGTGGTCAGCCTGGCGATGCTCGACTGGATCAGATGAATGCTGGTCGACTCCAGCGGCTCCATGAAACCGCTGGCCAGGCCGATGGCCACCACGTTCTTGTTCCAGAACTTCCTGCGCTTGCCGGTCACGAAGCGCAGCGGCCGCGGGTCGGCCAGCGCCGGGCCATCGAGGTTGGCCATCAGCTGCGCGGCGGCTTCGTCGTCGGAGATGAAGTCGTTGCAATAGACATGGCCGTTGCCGGTGCGGTGCTGCAGCGGAATGCGCCACTGCCAGCCCGCCGTGCGCGCGGTGGAGCGCGTGTAGGGCGTGAGCGGCTGCACCGAGGCGCAAGGCACGGCCAGCGCGCGGTTACAGGGCAACCAGTGCGACCAGTCGTCGTAGCCGGTCTGCAGCGTCTGCTCGATCAGCAGGCCGCGAAAGCCCGAGCAATCGACGAACAGGTCACCGCTGATGCGCCGGCCGTCTTCGAGCACCACTGCGTCGATAAAGCCGCTGTCAGGCCGCGTGGTGGCTCCAGCGATCTTGCCTTCGAGGCGCGTGACGCCGCGCTTTTCGGCATAGCGCCGCAGGTAGGCGGCATACAGCGAGGCGTCGAAGTGGTAGGCATGCGCGATTTCGGCCATCGGCGAATTGCCCATGTCCTTGCGTGCCCGCATGAACTTGTTGGCCCGCGCCGCGAGGATATTGATCGAGTAGTTCTCCAGGTCTGCGGCCTCGCCCGATTGCCGCAGCTTGAGCCAGTACTGGTGAAACTTCGTGATGCCGATGTCAGGACCCAGCGGTCCGAAGCCGTGGATGTAGCTGTCGCCCTGGGCGCCCCAGTTCACGAACTCGATGCCCAGCTTGAACGTGGCGCTGGTTTCGCGCATGAACTCGTTTTCGTCGATCTCGAGCGCACTGTTGTAGACGTTGATCAGCGGGATCGTGGCCTCGCCCACGCCGACGATGCCGATCTCCTCGGATTCGACCAGTGTGATCTTCCAAGGGCCAGTCAGCACCTTGGCCAGTGCGGCGGCGGTCATCCAGCCGGCGGTGCCGCCGCCGACGATGACGATGTCCTTGATGTGCGCTGTGTTCATGGTGTTCAACCTCGTCGTGCAGGCGCCTCAAAGGGCGCCTCTGGGCGGATTGTCGGCTGCGTGGTCTCGGTACGCCCCAAAAAAAACCCCCGCCGGTTAGCACCGGCGAGGGTTGTCGTGCGGAGCGGGTTCGAGATCAGAACTTGTAGGTAGCGCCGAACAGGTAGGTCTTGCCGTAGTTGTTGGTGTTCGTGATCAGCTTGGTCGTCGGGTCGGTGTACTCCTGGTACTTCGCGTTGTTCGCGTTGTTCACCTGGAGCAGTAGCGACAAGCCTTTGGCCGGACCAGACTGCACTTCGTAGCCTAGCTGCACGTCGACGATCGATTCCGCCTTGATGTACTTGCCCAGGTCGCGGTTGCCACCAAAGCCCTGGATTTCACCCAGGAAGTCTGAGCGCGAGCGTTGAGCCACCCGGGCCGAGAAGCCGTACTTCTCGTAGTAGGCGGTCATTGTCGAGACCTGCTTGGACAGACCCGGCAGCTGGCGCGTGTCACCGTCGCCAAAGGGCTTGATAGCGCTGGACGTGTTGGCATAACTTGCCACCACGCCAAAGCCATCGAGCATCGGGCTGGCCAGGTTCAGGGGCAAGGACACGGCCAACTCGATGCCGCTGATCTTGCCGCCCTTGCCGTTGCGCGGCTGGGTGTAATCGCCGATGAACGTGTTCGGCGGGATCAACGGCGAGCCCTTCAGGTCGGGCAGGTTCTTGAAGTCGAAGGCAGTGTCCTTGAAGTCGAAGATATACGTCTTGAGCTTCTTGTGAAACGCCGCCGCCGAGAAGTAGCCTTTGTTGCCGAAGTACTTTTCATAGGACAGATCGATCGCATTGGCGCGGAACGGGTCCAGCATCGGGTTGCCACCGCTGCCGGTAAACCTGCCGTTGGTGAACTCGGTGCGCTGGAAGGCACTCAACTGGTCCATACGGGCCCGCGCCATCACTTCGGCCACACCCATCTTCAGCACCTGCTCGCCGCCGAGGTCGAGGTTCAGGTTGACGCTGGGCAGCACGTCGGTGTAGGTCTTGCCTCGGGTGACCAGCGTGAACGTGCTCGTGTTGCTCAGGATTGACGGTGCGGTCGAGCTCTGGTCGGTGCTGATCATCTGCAGGCCGACGTTGCCGCGCAGCGGCATGCCCATCAGCGAACTTTCCAGGCCACCCTTGACAAAGGCTGTGGCCGTCTTCTCATGAACTTCCCAGCCCTTTTGAAGAATGTCGCCGTTGACATTGGGCACCACGTTGTACGACGACGGGAAGGCGGCTGCCGGATCGAACGAGATGGTGTTGAAGCTGCTGCCGCCCACGGCCACCGAGGTGGTACCGGCCGGCAACGCGCCGCCCGACGAGCTGCCACCGGGCAGGCGCAGGAATGCCTCGGCCGAGCTCTTGGTCTTCTTGCGGTCAGTGAAGTTCAGACCGGCATCCACCTTGGTGAAGAAGCCGTCCAGATCGCCAGTGGCAGTCAGGCGCACCGAGTTCAGCTTGTCGTTGGTGGTGAAAAGCTTGTCGTAGCCGTTCTGGCCCCAGGATTCCGGGTCGGTCAGGCGCACGATGGCGGCATCGCCATGGTTGTACTGGAACGCGGTGACCTGGTTGTAGTTGGCCACCGTCACGTTTTCGGGCAAGGGGCGGTTGTTGACCTTGTCGTAGACGCCCGCTTCCATCTCGGTGATGCGCTCCAGGCGCTTGGCCGAAGACTGGCTGACATCGGCCGTGCCCGACCACTTGTCGGTGAACTTCAGTTTGGAATTCCAGCCCAAGGACTTCAGCTCGTCGCGTGTCGGCGTCCAGATGGTGCGCGACAGCGGGTTGACATTGCCCCAGACGCCGCTGATCAGCTTGCCCCCGGTGATCACCGCGTTGCTCAGGGTCGGGTTTTGGTAGTTGCCGTTGCCCTTCCAGCTGTCGTTCGGCTGCAGTTCGATGCCGCGGCTGATCACGTCCTTGTCGAACTTGGAGTAATACAGATCGACAGTCGACGAAAAGCCCTTGTTCGGCTTGAACTCGAACACGGCCATCGCGCCATCGCGGGTCTGCCGGGTCTCGTCGTTGAAGAACTTGAAGCCGCCGGTAATCTTGATGTTGTTGCCGTTGAAGGTGTAGTCCTGGTCGTTGTTGTAGGTCTCGTTGCGGGCCGTTCCAACGTTCGACTTCAGGCGCGCAAAACCCAGCGCAACACCGATGGTGCGGTCGGCGAACTGGTCGATGTAGCTGATGTTGAAGCGGTCACCGGCGCCTGTGAACGCAGTACCCACACCCGACTTCTCATGGCGCAAGTTGACCGAAATCGTGCGCCTGCCGAAATTCAGCGGACGCACCGTCTGCAGATCGACCGTGCCCGACAAGCCTTGGCCGATCAGCGTGCCATCGGGTGTCTTGTAGACCAGCACCCCACTGAGAAGCTCCGACGGGTACTGGTCGAATTCCACGCCACGGTTGTCGCCCGTGCTGACCTGCTCGCGGCCATTCAACAGCGCGGTCGAGAAGTCGGGGGACATGCCGCGGATGTTGATGCCAGAGGCGCGGCCGGCCACGCGTTGCGCGGTCAGGCCGGGCAGGCGAGCGATCGACTCGGCGATGCTCGAATCGGGCAGCTTGCCGATGTCTTCTGCCGAAATGGCCTCGACGATCGACTCGTTGTTCTTCTTGACCGAGATGGCCGCCTCGATACCACGTCGGATACCCGTCACGGTCACTTCCTGGGCCGCTTGCTGGGCCAGTGCCAGATCGGTGGCGCCCAGCAGCAGCAGTGCGCAGCTGGCGGCCACCGGCCGAACCTTGAACGCCAGTCCACGGCCCGAAGGGGCGCGGCGGCTGTTCGTCGCAGATTTCTTCATCAATGTCTCCTCATGCCCAACAACACCGGCAGGCGGCGCGGCACGCCCGTGGCGCACTCATCTGCCGGATCCAAACAACACTTGTTCGTCAAGTTTGTACTAAAACTAGATCGATTGCAAAGTACCAAAAACCCCTGAAACCCCGGTGTAACCCGTTCGCTCCCCGGTGAAAACCAACACTGGCTACTGCTATCCTAGGGAAAATACCCAGCATTCGTTGCCAATTGGCAACGGGTGGCTTTCACCAAAAATGTAGCCTTACTACATGCTGACCCGTGTCCGACAACAGGCAACCGGCCGCCAAAAGAGGTGGGCGCCGGCCCTGGGCTTGGCGCTGGCGCTGGGCTTGCCCGCATTGGCGCAGACCCCGCTGAACCTGCACCGCCCCTCACCCGATTGGCGCGATCAGGTGCTTTACTTCGTGGTGACTGACCGCTTTGACGACGGCGACCCGGCCAACAACGACCAGGGTGCGGGCGAGTTCGACCCGCGCAGCAACGCGCACTACAACGGCGGCGATTTCAAGGGCCTGCAGCGGCGCATCGACTACATCCGCGGCCTGGGCGCCACCGGCCTGTGGATCACGCCGCCGGTGGCCAACCAGTGGTGGGATGCCAAGGCCCGCTACAGCGGCTACCACGGCTACTGGGCCGAGAACTTCATGCAGGTGGACAAGCACCTGGGCACGCTGGACAACTACAAGGCCCTGTCACACGCCCTGCATGAGCGCGGCATGGTGCTAGTGCAGGACATCGTGCTCAACCACACTGGCAACTTCTTCGGCTACCCGGGTGCCTGGTCGGCCCGCAACCCGGCCATCGGCTGGACCGCCAACACCGGCTCGCAACCGCTGGCCGCGCCCAGCCAGCCACCCTTCGACCAGAACGATGCGCGCAAGCCTGCCCACCGCACCGCCGGCATCTACCACTGGACGCCGGACGTGCGTGACTTCACCAAGCCCCGGCAGGTGCTGAACTGGCAGATGTCGGGCCTGGACGACCTGAACACCGAGAACCCCGCCGTGCGCCGCGCCTTGCGTCAAAGCTACGGCCATTGGGTACGTGAGGTGGGCGTGGACGGCTTTCGCCTGGACACCGCCTTTTACGTGCCACCGGCCCTGATGCACGATTTCCTGCGTTCGCCCGACCCCGCTGCCCCGGGCATCGAGCGCGTGGCCCGCGCCACCGGGCGCGACGCCTTCTACACCTTCGGCGAAGGCTTTGCCATCGACAAGCCCTATGCCACCAGGCAGGCCCGCCGCATCGAGCGTTATGTGCGCAGCCAGGGCGCCAGGGCCGGCCGCCCGCTGATGCCGGGCATGCTGCACTTCACGCTGTACGGCAGCCTGGGTGATGTGCTGGCCCGCGGCGCGCCCACGGCGGTGCTGGGCCACCGCATCACCCAGAGCCAGCGCGTGCACAGCGACCCTCACCGCATGGCCACCTTCGTCGACAACCACGACGTCGACCGCTATCTGGCCGGCGGCACCGAAGCCGGCCTGCGCCAGGCCCTGCTGGCACTGATGACGCTGCCCGGTGTGCCGGTCATCTACTACGGCACCGAACAGGGCTTTACCGAGCAACGCGGCGCGATGTTTGCCGGCGGCTTCGGCTCGGGCGGGCGAGACCGCTTCGATGTCGACCATGCGCTTTACCGCAGCATCGTCCGGCTCACGGCCCTGCGGCGCGAGCACCGCGTGTTCTCCCGTGGGGTGCCTACCGTGCTGCAGGCCAGTGCAACCGGCCCGGGTGTCCTCGCCTGGCGCATGCAGTACGGTGGCGATGCGGCCTTGGTGGTGCTGAACACCGCCGATGCCCCCACGCTGATGACGGGCCTGCCTACCGGCCTGCCGCCGGGCACCGCGCTGCCGGGCCTGCTGGCACTGGACGGCGAGCCGGCCACGCTGCGCGCTGGCGCTGGCGGGCGGCTCAACGCCGTGCTGCCGGCCCGCAGCGGGCAGGTTTGGCGCCTGTCGGCTGCCGACGGGCCCCGTGCCACCGACGCGCCGGCCGACACGACGCCGGCCCTGCGCCTGATGCAAGCCAAGGTGGCCGCCAATGGCGACCAATTGCTGGCCGCAGGCCAGGCACCGGCCGGCACCTCGCTGCAACTGGTGGTGGACGGTGAGGTGGGCCGCGCTGTCACAACGCAGGCTGACCCGCAGGGCCGGTGGCAGGCCACGCTGCCCATCGACCACCTGCCCGACGGGCCTCTGCCGCACCGGCTGGTGGCCTGGCGACCCGCCCAGCCCGATGCCGCGCCCGCTCAAACCACCTTCACCGTGCAGCGCCCCTGGGTGCTGGTGGCCGACCAGCGCGATGCGGCCGGCGATGACCATGGGCTAACCGGCCGCTACACCTACCCCACCGATGCCAGCTGGGGCCACCATCGCCAGATGGACCTGCGGCATGCGCGGGTATGGCGCGCAGGCCAGGCCTTGAAGATCGAGCTGACGATGGCCGGCATCACCCAGACCTGGGGGCCGCCCAATGGCTTCGACCACGTCAACCTCACGCTCTTTTTCAGCCAGCCCGGCCGCGCCGATGGCTTGGCCGAAATGCCGCTTCAGCAGGCCAGCCTGCCCGAGGGTTGGCGCTGGCAATATCGGCTGCGGGTGGGCGGCTGGTCGAACGCGCTCTACACCGCTGCGGGCGCCAGTGCCACCGCCGAAGGCACGCCCGTCACGCCGGGCGCGCAGTTGGCGGTGGATGCCGCGCGGCGGCGCATCATCCTCACCCTGCCCGCTGGCGCCTTGGGCACTGACCTGTCGGGCCTGCGCATCCATGTCACCACCTGGGACTATGACGGCGGCTACCGTGCCCTGGCACCACAGGCGGGCGGCCACACCCTGGGCGGCGGCCCGGCCGATGGCCCGAAGGTGATGGACGCGATGACCCTGGTCCTGCCCTGACGCGGCCCGGCCCGGCCCAGCGATTCAGGCTTCAGGACTGCGCCACGGCCTGTTCGATGGCCAACGCCGCCCCGCTGAGCGCCGCCAGCGTGTCGGTGATCAGCGCCGTGGGGATGGCCGCCAGGTAGGGCTGGAAGCGGCCCTTGGCTTCAAAACGCTGGCGGAAGGCCGATGCGAAGAAGCGGTCGGCAAAGCGCGGCACGATGCCGCCGCCGATGTAGAGCCCGCCGCGCGCGCCCAGGGTGAGTGCCACATTGCCGGCAAAGCCGCCCAGCAGTGCGCAGAACACGTCCAGCGTCTGGCTGCACAGGGCGTCCTGGCCGGCCACGCCCCGCTCGACGATGTCGGCCGCCGTGCACTCGAGCACCTGGCTGCCATTGACCTGCGCCAGGGCCTGGTGCAGCACCGGCAAGCCGATGCCTGACAGCAGGCGCTCGGCCGACACATGGCTGAACTGCCTGCGCACGCAGGCCAGCAAGGCGCTTTCCAGATCGTCACCCGGGGCCAGCGTGGCGTGGCCCCCTTCGCCCGGCAGGGCCACCCACAAACCCCGAGGCCCCTGCACCACCGCCCCCACCCCCAGGCCCGTGCCCGGGCCTACCACCGCCAGCGTGCCCGCAGCGTGCGGCAGCACGTCGCCGTGGGCGCGAAGCTGCAGTGCCCCCAGGCGCGGCAGCGACAACGCCAGGGATTCAAAGTCGTTGAGCATCAGCAGGCTCTCCAGGCCCAACGCGGCCTGTACTGCCTGGCGTGAAAACGCCCAATGGCTGTTGGTGAAGGCAATGTGGTCGCCGGCCACCGCAGTGGCCACTGCAAAAGCAGCATGGCAAGGCGCGCGGCCATCGGTGTACCCCCGCTGATCCTGCTCGTCGAGATAGGACCGGGCAGCTTCGGCCGGGCCGGCAAAATCGGGCACGGACAATTTGCGAACCTGCGTGACGGGCGCACCGGGCGCAGCGACCCAGCCAAAACGCGCATTGGTGCCACCAATATCGGCCACCAGACGCGGATAACCCGCCTGCGCGCCGTCCAGCGGCGCGGCGGCCGGGCGGTGCATCGTCAGGTCGTCAGGCGAAGCAGTGCTGGTGAATGTTGAAACCACGGTGAGGTGCGTCTTGGGTCAGAGTGATCGGAACACATCAAGCCGAGGCGTCTGGCAACAGTGGCCAAGGCCAGACAAGGCCTGGACCCGCCATCGGGCCCAGCCTCGCCTCGGTCAACAAAGGTAGCGAAACTACACGGCCCAGGCCCGCAAATCAATCGCGGCGTTCCAGCAGGGCAACAGGCGGATCGCACCACCCACAACCTCGGCAATGACCCCGACAATGGCCCCGCAGTTTGGTGCCAGGACAAGGCCTCCGAAGCGCCGGCGAGCGGGTCAGGCTGTGTAGTCAAGCTACACATTGTGCAATACTCGAAGCCCGCTTCGCCCTTCGGTCTGAATCCCGGCCTTCAACAGCCCCCGACCTGCGCTTCGCAACCCCATGGCGCCCTACGACAGCCCCCGGCTCATCGCCGACATCGGCGGCACCTATGCCCGGTTTGCACTGGAAACCGCGCCGGGCGAATTCAGTGCTCGCGCATCGTTGCGCTGCGCCGACCATGCAGACTTTCACGCCGCAGTGCGTGCCTACCTCGATACCGTGCCGGCAGGCCAACGCGTCGAGCACGGGGCGGTGGCGATTGCCAACCCGGTCGAAGGCGACCGGGTGCGCATGACCAACTACCACTGGGAGTTCTCGATCGAGCAGGTGCGCCAGCAATTGCAGCTGGACACCCTGGTGGTGATCAATGATTTCACGGCGCTGGCCATGTCGCTGCCCCGCCTGGGCGACAAGGACATTCGCCAGGTGGGGGGTGGGCATGCTGCGCGCAAGAGCGTGATCGGCTTGCTCGGCTCAGGCTCGGGCCTGGGCGTGTCGGGCCTGATCCCGGCCGGCGACGGCTGGGTGTCGCTGGGCTCCGAAGGCGGTCACACCAGCTTTTCGCCGCGCGACGAGCGCGAGATCGCCGTGCTGCGCTACGCCTGGAAGCAGTTCGACCATGTGTCCTTCGAGCGCCTGCTCTCGGGCCCCGGGCTGGCGCTGATCTACCGCGCCTTGGCCGAACACGCCGGCACCGTGGCTGAAGACCTGGCTGCACCCGAAATCACCCGCCGCGCCTTGGACGGCGTCGATCGCGTCTGCCAGGACACCATCGAGGTGTTCTGCGCCATGCTGGGCACTGCAGCGGCCAACCTGGCCGTCACCCTGGGCGCGTTTGGCGGCATCTACATTGGCGGGGGCATCGTGCCGCGCCTGGGCGAACTCTTCGACCGTTCGCCCTTTCGCCAGCGCTTCGAGGACAAGGGCCGGTTCAGCCGCTACCTGTCGGCCATCCCCACCTTCGTGATCGTCGCCGAGCAATCCACCTTCACCGGCGCCTCGGCCATCCTGGAGTCTCAGCTCAAGGCGCTGAAGACCACGCCGGGCTCGGCCATCCTGGGCCAGATCCGCCGCGCCTGCAGCGAGCTGTCACCGGCCGAGTTGCGCGTGGCCGAGCATGTGCTGGCGCACCCGCGCACGGTGTTGAACCAGCCCATCGTCGAGATCGCCCGCGCCGCCCAGGTGAGCCAGCCCACTGTCATCCGCTTCTGCCGCAGCCTGGGCTGCGAGGGGCTGAGCGATTTCAAGCTGCGCCTGGCCTCGGGCCTCACGGGTACCGTGCCCATCACCCATGTGCAGGTGACCAACGACGATTCGATGGTGGAGCTGGGCACCAAGGTGCTGGGCAATACCGCCAGCGCCATCCTGCAGGTGCGCAGCCAGCTCAACCGCGAGATGATCGACCGCACCATCGAGCTGCTGGTGCAGGCCAACCGGGTCGAGTTCTACACCGTCGGCCAGTACGGCGGTGTGGCGGTGGACGCGCAGTTCAAGTTCCTGCGCTTTGGCATCCCCAGCGCGGCCTACACCGACCCGCGTCTGCAGACCCTGGCCGCCGGCGTGCTCAAGCGCGGCGACGTGGCCGTCATCATCAGCAGCAGCGGGCGCCTGCCCGAGCTGCTGGAAGTGGCCGACCTGGCCCATGCCCAGGGCGCCACGGTGGTGGCCATCACTGCCAGCCAAAGCCCGCTGGCGCGCAAGGCCGATACCGTGCTGGCCGTCGACCACGTGGAAGACGCGGCCACCCAGGTGCCGATGATCAGCCGCATCCTGCAGTTGCTGATGATCGACATCCTCACGGTGGGCGTGGCGATGCGTCGCCCGGGCCGCAGCGCCAGCCCGGTGGAAGTCGACAGCCTGGAAGTGCTGCCCCGGCTGCGCAGTGCCGACACATCGCCCGAGCCGCCCACACCCACATCCACACCCACATCCACTCCCGGGGTCAGCACGGCATCACCGTTGGCACGCATGACGTTGCACAGCCGCTGAGCCGCCTGCCCTTGCATCCATGCTGCGCGCCTTGCTCACCCTGGTCTGCATGGTGCTGATGCCGCTGGCGATGGCGCAGACCCACCCCTTGCCCGAAGTCGGCATCGGCCGCATCGAACGCCTGAGCCCGCTGGCGTCGCGCCACGTTGACCCCCGGCCGGTGGACGTCTGGCTGCCCGCCGACTACAGCCCGGACAAGCGCTACAACGTGCTCTACGTGCACGATGGCCAGATGCTCTACGACGCCCGAATGGCCTGGAACGGCCAAGCCTGGGATCTGCACCTCGCCGTGGCCCGGCTGGCGGCAGCCGGTCGCATTGCGGACACGCTGATCGTGGGCGTGTGGAACAACGGCCCCTGGCGCCGCAGCGAGTACTTTCCACAAAAATTTCTGCCCCACCTGCCGGCGCCGGTGCGGGAGCGCCTGGTGGCCGACGGCCTGAAGGGCAAGCCGCAGAGTGACGCCTACCTGCGGTTCCTGGTTGAAGAGCTGAAGCCCGCCATCGATGCACGCTATGCCACCCGGCCCGGGCGCGAACACACCTTCGTCCTGGGCAGCAGCATGGGCGGGTTGATCTCGGTCTACGCCATGAACGAGTACCCGCAGGTGTTTGGCGGCGCGGCCGGCCTGTCGACACATTGGATCGGCGCCGCCCAGGCCAACGTCGAAATCCCGCAGGCCGCGCTTGCCTACCTGCGCGAGCACCTGGCCGATCCGGCCAGTCACCGGCTCTACCAGGACCACGGCACCACCGAACTGGACGCACAGTACGCACCGGCCCAGCGCCTGGTCGATGTGCACGTTCGCGCGCGGGGCTACACCGAGCAAGGGCCGCAGGCCAACTTCATGAGCCGGGTGTTCGAAGGCACCGGCCACAACGAGCGGGCCTGGGCCGCGCGGGTGGACATCGCCTTGCTGTTTCTGATGGCGCCGCGCTGAGCCAGGTCACGGCACCGCGGCAGGGCTTCAACGCCGCCCGCGCGGCCCGCCCCGGCCCGCGCCTGCGCCACCCGGGCGCCCACCGGGCCGGCCCTGGCGTGCCTGCCACAGCGGCCGGCGCGCGCGCAACTGGCCGGCGATGCCGTCGTTCAGCCGCTCGCGCAGGGCCACCACTTCTTCGACAAAACCGAAGATGCCGGTGAAGCGCTGATCGAGCCACAGCCAAAGCGTGCAGGCGCGCAGGGCCTGCTCCATGCGGTCCAGGCGGCTGTGCTCGTCCACGTCGTGCAAGAAGGTGGGCTCGCCGGCCTGGCCGTCCCAGGCGTGGCGCTCGGTCCAGCCGAGGAACTGCTGCATCAGCTGGTCGGCGCGCGTGTCCACCGGCGCCTGGGCGTACAAGAAGCGCTCGCGCAGGCTCAGCGGCGCGGCGCGCTCGTCCAGGTGGCCGGCGATCTCCAGCATCTGCGCCAGCTCGGCCACCGCGAAGTGGGCGTTGTCCAGCGTGAGCTGCTCGACGAAGACGGCCAGCACCTCGCGCAGCTTGCGCTTGTCCAGCTTGTTGGAGATGGTCTCGATGTGCCACCAGTTGGGCGCCACCGGCGCCTTGAAGTGGCGCGGCGCACGCGGCTGCAGGGCCATCAGCTCGCGCAGGGTGCGCCCGGCGCTGGGCTCGGCTTCGCTCAACACGCCGGCAAAGCCTTCTTCGTGGATGCCGTAGCGGCCGGCGCGGCCGGCGATCTGGTGCACTTCACTTTCGTCCAGCGTGCGGTCGCCCACCCCGTCGAACTTGGTGAGCGTGGAAAACAGCACCCGGCGGATCGGCAGGTTCAAGCCCATGCCGATGGCGTCGGTGGCGACCAGCACCTCGGTCTGCCCGGTGGCAAAACGCTCGGCCTCGCGGCGGCGCACTTCGGGCGGCAAGGCGCCGTAGATCACGCTCACCGTCTTGCCGTTGTCGGCCACCTGGTCGCGCAGCATCAGCACGTCTTTGCGACTGAAGGCCACCACCGCATCGCCCAGCTTCAGGCTGGCGATCGGCACCGTGGCCGGCAACAGTTGCACTTGCTGCATGCGCTCGAAGGGCCGCACCTCGCAGCGCTCGCCACACAAACCCAGCAGGGTTTCTATCGCCGGTACCGCATACGCGCTGCAGATGATGAGCAGCTCCTTTGCCGGCGCCCCCACGATGGCCTGGGTCCAGGCCCAGCCGCGCCAGGGGTCGAAGATCATCTGCGCTTCGTCGATCACGGCCACGTCGATCAGGTCGCCCGTGCCCATCATCTCGATGGTGCTGCTGACCACGCGCGCGCCCTCGACCGGCGCGCTTTCCTCGCCGGTGCGCAGACTGCAGGGCACGCCGCGCGCCATCAGCCGGTCACGCCCTTCCAGGGCCAGCAGGCGCAGCGGCGCCAGGTAGACGCCGCGCTCGCAGGTGGCCAGGCGCTCGAAGGCCTGGTGGGTCTTGCCGCTGTTGGGCGGGCCGACGAACAAGGTGACCTTGCGCTGCGCCCGCCGCGCGGTCTTGAAGCT
The DNA here is from genome assembly GCA_031411195.1 of Burkholderiaceae bacterium. GTDB lineage: Bacteria > Pseudomonadota > Gammaproteobacteria > Burkholderiales > Burkholderiaceae_C > Pseudaquabacterium. Next base: position 20,162 of record JANOAQ010000653.1, read on the forward strand.
GTCGGGGTAGCCCTGAAAGGCCAGCTCGCTGCTCAGGTCGTCCAGCGTGTCCAGCTCGTTGACGCGGTTGGCCCAGCGGTCGAGCGCGCGGGTGCAGGCCGTGCGCAGCCCTTGCAGGCTTTGCGGCGTGCTGCATTCAGCCTGCAAGCCGGGCAACAGGCTGTCGAGGCGGCCGGGGTTGATGTGGCCGGCCTGCTCGACCAGGGTGTCCAGCGTGCTCTGCAGCTCGGCTGCGTGCGGCCAGGGCGCCACCTCGCGCAAGGCCAGCAGCAAGGCCGCCTTGTCGCCATCGCGGAAGAAGCGCCACACCGCAGCGCCGTCCAGCGGCAGCAGGTGCATCACCTCCAGGCGCCAGCCGTTCTGCGCCAGGCTGATCTGCTGGAGGGCCTGGCGCTCCCAGGTGCTGGGGCCGGCACGGCTGATGCCCATGGCTTCGAGCACGCCACTGCGCTCGGTCATCAGCGCGCGCAGCTTGGGGCCGGTGCCCACGGCGTCGAGGTGGCGCAGGGCTTCGGCGATCAAATCGGGCGCCAGCCAGCGGCTGGGCCGCTGCCCGGGCACACCCTTTTGCAGCAGGATCAAACCCAGCTGATCGAGCCGGTCGTCGGCGTCGGGTGCGTGCTCGGGCACCAGGTCGGCCGGCATGTCGTGCGCGGCAACCACCTGGGGCAACTGGTAAGCCGCATTGCGGATGCGGTTCAGCGCCTCGGTGCTGGTGCCCGGCGGCAGGCGGGCCACGTGGCGGGCGTTGGGCAGCGGGTGGGGCTTGGGCGGCGGGCGCGGGGCGGCCTGCGGCGCCGGGGGGGTGGCTTCGGTCATGGGTTGGCTTGAATGTAACGCCCACGATGTAGCGCCTGTGACAGGGCCGGCAGGCCGCCGCCCACTACCCTGCCGCCCGATGAACGCTGCCACTGCTGACACGAACTCGAACACGCCCGCCTTGGTCTGCGACCAACTCGGCCCTCGGCTCATCGGCGTGGCCCTGCGGCCATGGCCCTTGCCTGCGCTGGGCCCGGCCGATGTGCGCGTGGCCATGCATGCGGTGGCGTTGAACTTTCCCGATCTGCTGATGACCGAGGGGCTCTACCAGTTCAAGCCCCCGGTGCCCTACATCCCCGGCATGGAAGGCAGCGGCGTGGTCATCGAAGCCGGCCCGGCCAGCGGCTGGGCAGTGGGCCAGCGTGTGGGCCTGGGCGGCAAGCACGGTTTGCTGGCCGAGCAGGTGGTGGTGCCGGGCGCCAGCCTGCGCACGCTGCCCGCCGGGCTGGCAATGGACGAAGCCGCCGCCGTGATGGTGACCGGCCTCACCGCCTGGGTGGCCCTGGCCCGCATCGGCCGCCTGCAGCGGGGCGAAACGCTGCTGGTGCACGGCGCACGCGGCGGCGTGGGCTGGGCCTGCGTGCAGTTGGGGCTGCACCTGGGCGCCCGCGTCATCGCCACGGCCACCCAGCCCGAGCGACTGGCCGAACTGGCGGCGTTGGGCGTATTGGTGCTGCCGTCCACCGGCTTTCGCGCCGCAGTGCTGGAGGCGACGCAGGGCCGCGGTGCGGATGCGGTGGCCGACCCGGTGGGCGGTGATGTGTTCGATGAAAGCGGCCGCTGCACC
>JANOAQ010000654.1:0-2469 GCA_031411195.1 Burkholderiaceae bacterium
GCCTTCCTTGAACAGGTCGGGCAACACGCCCTCGAAGCGCACCGGCACGGCCTTGATGGTGTCGGTGACCACGAAGTTGACGGTCACGCCATCGCGCTTGACGCTGCCCGCCTCCACCAACCCGCCCACGCGGAAGGTGCGACCCTGCGGCGCTTCTTTGGCGGCGATCTGGGCCGGGGTATAGAAAAACACCAGGTTGCTGTTGAAGGCGTTGAGCACCAGCGCCACGGCCATGCCCACGGCCGACAGCACGCCCAGTGCGATGGCCGCGCGTTTGTGACGGAGTTTCATGGCGAAACCTCCAGGCCATGCTCGGCCCGCGCGGCCAACAGGGCCGCTCGGCGCCGACGATAGGCCAAAGTCGTTTCCATGGCCATCACAACCAGCGTGACGGCGTACGAGCCCCAAACATAGAGGCCGTAACCCCCCATGTGGAGAAATTCATCCAGCGATTGCCAGTTCATGCCTTGCCTTCAGAGGTGGCCAGGGCTTTCACCCAGTCGGTATCGGATTCGTTTTCAAGCACGATGGCCCGCGCGCGGGTGAGCACCACCGCAAAACTGTAGGCCCAGAAGCAGACTGTCATCAGCAGCATGGCGGTCAGCATCGTGGTGGCCATCTTGGGCGCGGCCGTCATGCTGATAGAGGAGCCTTGGTGCAAAGTGTTCCACCAACGCACAGAAAAATAGATGATGGGCACATTGATTGCCCCCACCAGCGCCAGCAACGCCCCCGCATTGGCAGCGCGGCGCGGGTCGTCGATGGCCTCGGTCAGGGCAATGTAGCCGGCGTACATCAACAGCAGGATGAACTCGCTGGTCAGACGCGCATCCCATACCCACCAGGTGCCCCAGGTGGGCTTGCCCCACAGCGCACCCGTCCACAGCGCCAAAAAGGTGAACATCGCCCCCGTCGGCGCCAGCGCCCGCGCATACATCGCCGACATGCGGGCATTAAGCATCCAGCCCATTGCCGCCCAGAAGGCCATCGCCAGGAAGATCAGCATCGACATCCAGGCCGCAGGCACGTGGATGAAGATGATGCGGTAGGCATCACCTTGTTGAAAGTCGGTGGGGGCAATGGCAAAGCCCATGTACAGGCCGGCCGCACCGAAAAGCAATGTGATGGCCCAGCACCAAGGCACCCAGGCGCCGGCGGCACTGTAGAAGCGCGAAGGTGCAGCGTAGGTGGTCAGTCGCAAGTGCATGGCAGTTGGAGTGGAGATTGTGGGTCGGCGCGCTGGTCAATCCAGCGAGATGCGCAGCGCCGCTGCGGCTGCCAGCGGCGCGCACAAGCCGTTGAAGATCAACAAGGCGCCGAGCAGGGAAATGTGGGCCTGGGCTGGCAAGCCGCTGTCGATGGCCACCACCGCGCCGGTGCCGAATATCAACGCCGGCACCGTGAGAGGCAGCACCAGCAGAAACACCAACGCTGCGCCGCTGCGCAACCCCAAAGTGAGTGCACCACCCACAGCGCCGAGCAAGCTGAGGATGGGCGTGCCCAACAGCAGCGTGAGGGCCAATGTGCCTACGGCAGGCGCATGCATGCCGAACAGCAGCCCGATCAAGGGCGACACCAGCACCAGTGGCAAGCCCGATGTGAGCCAATGGGCCAGCACCTTGCCCGCCACGATCACCACCAACGAGCCGGGTGCCAGCAGCATCTGCTCGAGCGAGCCGTCTTGCAGATCGGTCGCAAACATCTGCGCCACCGACAACATGGCTGCCAGCAGGGCGCACACCCAGACCACGCCCGGCGCGATTTGGCGCAAGGTCTGCGGCTCAGGGCCCACACCAATGGGAAACAAGCCCGCCGCCACCACGAAGAAGGCCAGGGGCAGCAAGGCGTCCACCCGTCGGCGGCTGGCCAGGCGAAGGTCGCGGCGGGTCACCGCCAGCAGCAGCGAGATCAAGCCAGGCCCCTGGACGCCGATACGGGCTTCACACCACCCGCCAAGGTTCAAGGTCGAATTCGGACGCGCCGCTCAGATCCACAACCTGATGACTGGTGAGCAGCACCGCCCCGCCGCGCGCTGCGTGCGATTCGATCAGCCCTGACAGCATTTGAACGCTGTCCTGATCGAGGGCGTCGTAGGGCTCGTCCAGGATCCAGGCACTGGGGCCTTCATCCAGAGCCAGGCGTGCCAAAGCGCCTCGGCGCCGCTGCCCCTGCGACAAGGTGCGCACCGGCGCGTCGCGTCGAGAGGCCAGACCAAGCCGGTCCAGTGCCACGCGGGCACGCTCAGGCGCGTTGTCCAGGCCCTGCAACTGGCCGAGAAAGGCTACCGCCTCGGTCAGCGTGAGGTCATCCTTCAAAGCGTTGGTGTGGCCGATGTAAAGCACGCCCTGCCCCGTTGCGGACCCATTCGGCCGCTCGACCGAGCCTTCCGCCGGCGCAGACAGTCCCGCCAGGATGCGCAGCAGACTGGTTTTGCCGCTGCCGTTGCGCCCGCGCAGCCAGGCGATGTTG
>JANOAQ010000655.1:0-1765 GCA_031411195.1 Burkholderiaceae bacterium
GGTCTCCTTGCCGAACGACACCGTGCCGGTCTTCTCGGCCAGGATGCCGACATCCTTGGGCGAGCGGGCCTCGAACAGCTCGGCCACGCGCGGCAGGCCGCCCGTGATGTCGCGTGTCTTCTGGCCTTCGACCGGAATGCGGGCCAGCACTTCGCCGGGGGCTAGGTCCTGGCCGTCACGCACCTGGATGAGCGAGCCCACCGGGAAGCCGATGGTCACCGAGTGATCGGTGCCCGGAATCTTCACTTCCTGACCGGCCGCGTCGAGCAGCTTGACCTGCGGACGGATCACCTTGATGGCGCCGCGGCGCTTCGGGTCGATGACCACCAGGGTAGAAAGACCTGTCACCTCGTCGACCTGCTTGGCCACCGTCACACCCTCTTCGACATTCTCGAAACGGGCCTTGCCGGCGAACTCGGTGATGATGGGTCGGGTGAGCGGGTCCCAGTTGGCCAGCACCAAGCCTGCCTTGATGGTCTGGTCGGCCTTGATGTTGAGCGTGGCGCCGTAAGGCACTTTGTGACGCTCACGCTCACGGCCGTGCTGGTCGGAGATGATGATCTCGCCCGAACGGGAAATGACCACCAGTTCACCCTTGCCGTTGGTGACGTAGCGCATCGTGGCATTGAAGCCGATGATGCCGTCGCTCTTGGCGTCCACGCTGTTGGCCACCGCTGCACGCGATGCCGCACCACCGATGTGGAAGGTACGCATCGTCAACTGCGTGCCCGGCTCACCGATCGACTGTGCGGCAATCACGCCTACGGCTTCACCGGTGTTGACCAAGCCGCCGCGACCCAGATCGCGGCCATAGCACTTGGCGCAGATGCCAAAGCGTGTAGAGCAGGTCAGCGGCGTGCGCACCTTCACTTCGTCGACGCCGGCGGCTTCGAGGATGTCGAGCGCGTCTTCATCGAGCATGGTGCCCGCAGGCATCAGCAGTTGCTGCGTCTCGGGGTGCGGAATTTCGACCGCAGCGACACGACCCAGGATGCGGTCGCGCAGCGATTCGATCACCTCGCCGCCTTCGACCAGCGCGCGTGTATTGAAGCCGTTCTCGGTGCCGCAATCGACGACAGTGACCACCAGATCCTGGGTCACATCGACCAGGCGGCGCGTCAGGTAACCCGAGTTGGCCGTCTTCAGCGCCGTATCCGCCAGGCCCTTGCGGGCGCCGTGGGTGGAGATGAAGTACTGCAGGACGTTCAGGCCCTCGCGGAAGTTCGCGGTGATCGGCGTCTCGATGATCGAGCCGTCGGGCTTGGCCATCAGGCCGCGCATGCCGGCGAGCTGGCGGATCTGCGCGGCCGAACCGCGTGCACCCGAGTCGGCCATCATGTAGATGGAGTTGAACGACTCCTGATCCACTTCCTTGCCGTGGCGGTCGATGGTCTTCTGCTTGGACAGTTGGGCCATCATGACCTTGCCGACTTCATCGCCGGTCTTGCCCCAGATGTCGACCACCTTGTTGTAGCGCTCGCCGGAAGTGACCAGGCCCGAGACGTACTGCTGCTCGATCTCTTTCACTTCCTTCTCGGCGCGCTCGATCAGGCCCGGCTTCTGCGGCGGTACCAGCATGTCGTCGATGGCGATCGAGATGCCGGCACGCGTGGCCAGGCGGAAACCGGCTTGCAGCAGCTTGTCTGCCAGCACCACGGTTTCCTTCAGGCCGCACTTGCGGAAGCTGGTGTTGATCAGCTTGGAGATTTCCTTCTTCTTCAGCGCCTTGTTGATGTTGCTGAACGGCAGGCCCTTGGGCAGGATT
>JANOAQ010000656.1:0-2064 GCA_031411195.1 Burkholderiaceae bacterium
GCCCAATTCGATGACTCCGGTGATCACCTTCCTGCCCTTCCGCATGAGCGCGGCCATCCTGGCATTGACGTCGCTGGACTTCCTGGGGCTGGGCGTTCCCGCCAGCGTGCCCAGCCTGGGCCAGCTGCTGCAGCAGGGCAAGAGCAACCTCGACGCCTGGTGGATCATCGTGCCCACCTTCGTGCTGCTGACGCTGACCATGCTGCTGCTGACCTTCATCGGCGATGCCCTGCGCGATGCGTTTGATACGAGAAAGTCTTGAGATGAGCAGCGCCCCCCTGCTGGAAGTCGACCACCTGAACGTGCGCTTCGGCCCGTCCACCGTGGTCAAGGATGTGTCGTTTTCCATTGCTGCGGGCGAGAAGTTCGCGCTGGTGGGTGAATCGGGTTCGGGCAAGTCGATCACCGCGCTGAGCGTGCTGCGTCTGGTCGAAGCAGCCACGACGAGCGGCGCCATCCGCTTCGACGGCCTGGATCTGATGACCCAGACCGAGCGCCAGATGCGCGGCCTGCGCGGTGCCCAGATCGGCATGATCTTTCAAGAGCCGATGACGGCCCTGAACCCGCTTTATACGGTGGGCAACCAGATCATCGAAGTGCTGGAACTGCACGAGGCCCTGCGCTCCAACGCAGCCCGCGCCCGTGCGATCGAGTTGCTGGCGCGCACCGGCATCCCCGAGCCCGAGCGCCGCATCGACAGCTACCCCCACGAGCTGTCGGGTGGCCAACGCCAGCGCGCCATGATTGCCATGGCCCTGGCCTGCCGACCGCGCCTGCTGATCTGCGACGAGCCCACCACCGCGCTGGACGTCACCATCCAGGCCCAGATCCTGGCCCTGCTCGATGAACTGCAGGCCGAGATGGGCATGGCCTTGCTCTTCATCACGCACGACCTCAACCTGGTCAGCCGCTTCACCCACCGGGTTGGTGTGATGGAGCGGGGCGTGCTGGTGGAAATCGGCGATACCGCCGCGGTATTTGCCCATCCGCAACACGCCTACACCCAGCGCCTGCTGGCCACGCGCCCGCAGCGCGTTGTGCAGCCGGTGGCGCCCGATGCCCCGGTGCTGGTGCAAGCGCGCGCGGCCGAGGTCAGCTTCGCCATCCCCACCGGTTGGTTCGGCAAGCGCCAGTTCAAGGCGGTCAAGCAGGCCACGCTGCAACTGCGGCGTGGCGAAACACTGGGCATCGTCGGTGAATCGGGCTCGGGCAAGACCACGCTGGGCATGGCCCTGCTGGCCTTGCAGTCGCTGTCCAGCGGCGAGGTGCTGCTGGACGGTCAGCGGCTGGACAACGCCCCGCGCCCGGTTTTGCGCGCCATGCGCCGACGCATGCAGGTGGTGCTGCAAGACCCATTTGCGTCCCTGTCACCGCGCATGACAGTGGGCCAGATCGTGGGCGAAGGCCTGGCCCTGCACCAAAGCGAGTTGAGCGCAGCACAGCGCGAACAGAAGGTGCTGGCCATGCTCGATGAAGTGGGCCTGTCAGCCGCCCAGGGCATCGACGGCGTGCTGCAGCGCTACCCGCACGAGTTTTCAGGCGGGCAGCGCCAGCGCATCGCCATCGCCCGCGCGGTGGTGCTGGCGCCCGAGATCCTGGTGCTTGACGAGCCCACCTCGGCGCTGGATGTTTCGGTGCAGCAGCAGGTGCTGGCCCTGCTGGCCGAGCTGCAGCAGCGCCACGGCCTGAGCTACATCTTCATCAGCCACGACCTGGCCGTGATCCGCGCCATGGCCCACCGGGTGATGGTGATGAAAAACGGCGACGTGGTCGAAGAAGGCGAGACGCTGGCACTGTTCGACGCACCCCAGCAGGCCTACACCCGCGAGCTGCTGGCCGCCGCCCACCTGGCCTGAGCTGCCTGCCCCCACGTCGCTTCGCGCCTGCCCCCCAAGGGGGCGCTCAGCCGCCTTGGGGCGGCCCGGCGCCGGCTGAGATGCCTGCCCCCACGTCGCTTCGCGCCTGCCCCCCAAGGGGGCGCTCAGCCGCCTTGGGGCGGCCCGGCGCCGGCTGAGGGCCCGCCAACAGCGGCTCGGCAGGCCGACCACCACGATGGCCAGCGCG
>JANOAQ010000657.1:0-3570 GCA_031411195.1 Burkholderiaceae bacterium
CCTGGGCGCGGTGGCCAACCTGCACCACGGCCTGGCCAACGCACTGATGATCGACACCGTGCTGGCCTGGAACCTCGAGGCCGTGCCCGCCCGGTTTGCAGAACTGGCCCGCGTGGTGGGCGTGGCCGGTGGCGGCGCGGGCTTCATCGGCTGGCTGCAGCAGACCAAGCAACAGCTGGGCATCACTGGCGGCCTGGCCGCCCACGGCGTGGCCGAGGCCATGCTGCCGCGCCTGGGTGCGCTGGCGGCCATCGATTTCACCAACGGCACCAACCCACGCCCCGCCACAGCCGCCGACTACGAGCGGCTGATGCGCCAGGCGATGTGAGGGCAGGAGCACCCCGCGTATGAGACACCCTGTGTCAACGTCCGAGGGCGGGCCGAGCGCCGGGCCGCTCCCAAGCCGGCCCGCCATCCCCTCGGGGGATCGGCCGTCGTACCCGTCGGACGAGGGGCTGTCATGACGCAACCCCTGCTGATCGGCGTTTCCGCCCGCATCTACTACCCCGGCTCGCAAGGCGCGCTGCCGGGCGTCTTCACCAAGACGCTGCACTACCTTGAGCAGTCGGTGGCGCACTGGGTGCTGTCGGGCCATGCGATGGCGGTGATGGTGCCCGCCGTCACCAAGGACAGCATCGTGCTGCGCAGCGACCTGGATCTGGCCGACTACGCCCAGGCCCTGGACGGCCTGGTGCTGCAAGGCGGCAACGACGTGGCGCCCGCGTGTTATGGCGAAGCACCCTTGCAGCCTGAATGGGCCGGCGACCCGGTGCGCGATGCCTACGAGATCGAGCTGATCAAGGCCTTCATCGATGCGGGCAAGCCGGTGTTCGGCGTGTGCCGGGGCTTTCAGTTGCTGAACGTGATGCACGGTGGCACGCTGTGGCAAGACATCGCCACCCAGCGCCCCGGCTCGCTGGCCCACCGCGAGTTGGGCCGATACGAGCGGCACTTTCATGAGGTTGAATTTGTGCCTGGCACCCACCTGGCCGGGCTGTACCCCACGGCCACGCGCACGGTGGCCAACAGCATCCACCACCAGGGCGTGAAGGACCTGGCGCCCGGCTTCGTGGCCGAGGCCCACTGCCCCGACGACGGCATGGTCGAGGCCTTTCGCCGCACGGGCGGCAGTTATGTGGCCGGTGTGCAGTGGCACCCCGAGTTCCACGACCCGGCCGACCACAGCACCATCGACGACGCACCGATGCTGAACGACTTTCTCGCCGCCTGCCGGTCTGTCAAACAGCAGGCGCGCGCTGCCACCTTCGCTCAAGGCTGACCCATGCCCACCCCACCCTCCCTGCTCGGCATCCACAACCCGGCCACCGGCGCCCTGATCGCCGAACTGCCGGCCGACGATGCCGCGTCGGTGGCTGCCAAGGCCATGGCCGCCCGCGCCGCGCAACCGGCCTGGGCGGCGCTACCGATGGCTGACCGCGTGACGGTGCTGCAGCGCTTTCGGGCGGCGGTGCTGGCCCAGATCGATGGGCTCGCCCAGACCATGACCGAGGAGACCGGCAAGCCGATCAGCCTGTCGCGCAATGAACTGAACGGCCTGCTGCCGCGCATCGACTTCTTCGTGCAGGAAGCCGAGGGCGCGGTCAGCGACGAGCATGTGTTCGACGGCGGCGGCATGCACGAGCAGATCGGCCACATCCCGCTGGGCGTGGTGCTCAACATCTCGGCCTGGAACTACCCCTGGTTCGTGGGCTGCAACGTCATCCTGCCGGCCCTGTTGACGGGCAATGCCGTGCTCTACAAGCCCAGCGAGTTTTCCACCCTCACCGGGCAGCACATCACCCGCCTGCTGCACGAGGCCGGGGTGCCGGCCGCCGTGATGCATTGCCTGGTAGGCGATGGCAGCGTGGGCGCAGCGGCCCTGGCCCAGCGCATCGACGGCGTGTTCTTCACCGGCAGCCATGCCACCGGCGTGAAGATCGCCCAGGCGGTGGCCCACAAGATGGTGAAGCTGCAGCTCGAGCTGGGTGGAAAAGACCCGATGTACGTGCGGCCCGATGTGGACGTGAAAGCCGCCGCCCAATCGCTGGCCGATGGCGCCATGTACAACACCGGCCAGGGCTGCTGCTCGGTCGAGCGCATCTACGTGCACGCTGCCGTGCACGACGCCTTCGTGGCGCACTTCGTGGCCACGGTGCAGGGCATGAAGCGCGGTGACCCGATGGATGCCGCCAGCTACGTCGGCGCCATCACCCGTGCGCCGCAGTTGCAGGTGCTGCAGGCCCAGGTGGACGATGCGCTGGCCCAGGGCGCCACCCTGGCCACCGGCGGCCACACCCTGCCCGGCCCGGGCAACTGGTTTGAGCCCACGGTGCTGACCCACGTGAGCCACGCCATGGCGGTGATGCGCGACGAGAGCTTCGGCCCCATCGTGGGCATCCAGAAGGTGGCGTCGGATGACGAAGCCGTGCGCCTGATGAACGACACCCGCTACGGCTTGACCGCCGGCGTCTACACAAAAGACGAAGCCGCCGCCCGCAGCCTGCTGGCCCAGGTCAATGCGGGCAGCGTGTACTGGAACTGCTGCGACCGCGTGAGCCCGCGCCTGCCCTGGTCGGGCATGGGTGATTCGGGCGTGGGCCTGACCTTGTCGCGCAGCGGCATCCAGACCTTCACCCGGCCCAAGGCCTGGCACTTGCGCTCACCCGCTTGATCCCCGGACCGCACAACCTGCCGATGCGCCTGGCCATCTTCGACCTGGACCACACGCTGCTCGACGGCGACAGCGATGTGCTGTGGTGCCAATTTTTGATGTCCGAAGGCGTGCTCGAACGGGCCAGCTTCGAGCCCCGCAACCAGGCCATGGACCGCGATTACCGCGCCGGCGTGGTCAGCGTGCAGGCCTTCTGCGCCTTTTACGTGGGCACCCTGGCCGGCCGCAGCGCCGCCGATTGGCAGCCGCTGCGCGAACGCTTCTGGTTGCAGTGGGTGCAGCCGCGCCTGTGCCCTGGCACCGCCGTGCTGCTGGCCCATCACCGTGCCCAGGGCCACCGGCTTGTGATGAGCACCGCCACCAACCGCTACATCACCGAATTGACGGCGCAGGGCCTGGGCATCGCCGACCTGCTGGCCACCGAGGTGGACTGGGCCGATGGCGTCTGCACCGGCCGTACCCAGGGCGTGCTGAACATGCGCGAGGGCAAGGTGGCGCGCCTGCACACCTGGCTGGCCGAACAGGGCCTGGATGATGCAGCCCGCGTGCAGGCCCTGGCCGACGCCTGGTTCTACAGCGATTCGGCCAACGACCTGTCCCTGCTCAGCGTCGTGGGCCACCCGGTGGTCGTGCACCCGGATGCCCGCTTGTCAGTCCACGCCCAAGCCCAGGGCTGGCCACAAATCAGCCTGCGCCACTGAGCGCCACCTTGCCCATGCCCAATCCCACCCAGACCCTGCCGCCTGTCGAACTGCTGCCACCCGACATCACGCCCTGGCGCCAGGGCAATGCGGGGGTCGACTACGTTCACGTGTTCGATTCAGGTCGCCCCGGGCCAAACGTGATGGTGCAGGCCCTGACGCACGGCAACGAGCTGTGCGGCGCACTGGCCCTGGTGT
>JANOAQ010000658.1:0-2122 GCA_031411195.1 Burkholderiaceae bacterium
GGCCAGGGTGTACTTGTTGTTCTTCAGGCCGTTGTTGGCCTCGTTCTGGATCTCGGCGCCGGTGGGCTTCTGCTTCATGCCTGGCTCGAAGCCGCCGCCTTGCACCATGAAGCCCTTGATCACGCGGTGGAACACGGTGCCGTCGTAGTGGCCGCTCTGCACATAGCTGAGAAAGTTGGCCACCGACAGGGGGGCCTTGGCATCGTCGAGTTCGATGCGGATGGCACCGTGGCTGGTGGTCAATTCAACGGTCTTGGTCATGATGTCAGTCCTTGAGGAGGGTGGCTTGCTGGATGGTGATGGGCTGCTCGGGCACGTTCTGGTGGCCGGCCTTGTTGCCGGTGGGCACGGCCCGGATCTTGTCGACCACGTCCATGCCTTCGACTACCTTGCCGAAGACCGCGTAGCCCCAGCCGTCGAAGGAGGGGTAGTCAAGCCGAACGTTGTCACCGACATTGATGAAAAACTGCGCCGTGGCCGAATGCGGATCGCCGGTGCGGGCCATGGCGATGCTGCCACGCTGGTTCTTCAGGCCGTTCTTGGCCTCGTTTTCGATGGGTTTGCGCAGGCCTGAGGTCTTCTCTTGCATATTGGCCGTCATGCCGCCGCTCTGGACCATGAAGCCGTCGATCACGCGGTGAAAAATGACGCCGTTGTAGTGGCCGGCCTTCACGTACTGCACGAAGTTGGCCACCGATTTGGGCGCCTTCTCGGCATCCAACTCCAACACGATGTCGCCCATCGTGGTGGCCAGCTTTACCTTCTGCGCCCAGCTGGGCAGGGCGGTGGTCAGGCTCAGCATGGCCAGGGCCATCAGCGCAAGTTGCTTCATCTTCAATCTCCGGGGGGCAGTAGGCTTGTCAGCGGCGGGTCATCAGCGGCGGGTGGTCAGGTCACGCACCAGGCGCAGCTTGGTCTGCAGGTTCGGTTCGGCATGGCCGCCGGCAGCGGCCGACTCGTACGCGCGCTGGGCCAGCCGCACGAGCACATCGCCGAGGTTCTCATGTGCTGTTCTGTAGCCGGGGTCCAGGCGCAAGGCGACTTCAAGCGCCTCACGGGCGCGCTCCAGGCGGCCAGCGCTCGCATGCACCACGGCCAGGTTGTTGTGGGGCTCTGGCAGGTCGGGAAAGTCCTCGGCCATGCGCTCAAGCATTTGAACGGCGTCGGCCGTGCGGCCAGTCTCGCCGAGCAGCACCGCCTTCAAAAATCGCAATCCTGAATCGCCTGGTCGCGCAGCCAGGGCGGCCTCGAGGCGCTGGAGGGCCAGGGCCTGGTCGCCGCGCCGGTATTGCAGTTCCAGGTCGCGCGCGTTGACGGCAGCGTCGGTCGTCTGCGCGCTCATTGCCGCCACCGGCGTGCAGGCCAACAGCAACGCCAGCACGCTCGGCATCACGGCTTGAAGCGAGTGCCTGTGGCGTGACAGCATGGTGGAAATGCGAGCGTGCAAGCGAGGGTCCGGGCGGGCGGCTACGGGGGTAAACCGGGCCATCTACGGCGCGGGGCGCGGCTGGCCGCCGCTATACTGATTTGATTGTATCGACCCCTCGGCGTCCTGCCGGGCTCCTGGCTGGATGCCCCGCCGCACGACCCCCTCCAGTGGGCGATTCGCTCCTGCACCCTTCGGCCGCCCAGTGCGGCCGTTTTACGCACCGGTCATGTCCCTGCGCCTGTTCAATACGCTATCCCGCCGCCTGGAAACCTTCACGCCCATCGTGCCGGGCCAGGTGCGCATGTATGTCTGCGGCATGACCATCTACGACCTGTGCCACATGGGCCACGCGCGCATGATGATGGCCTTCGACGTGGTCTACCGCTGGCTGCGGGCCAGCGGCTACGAGGTGACCTATGTGCGCAACATCACCGACATCGAAGACAAGATCATCAAGCGCGCGGTCGAGCGTGGCATCAGCATCCGCGCGCTGACCGACGAGATGATCGCGGCCATGCACCGCGACATCGGCGCCACCGGTGTTGAGCAACCCACGCACGAGCCGCGCGCCACCGACTATGTGCCGCAGATGCTGGACATGATCGGCCTGCTGGAGCGCAAGGGCCTGGCCTACCGGGCCGGCGGCGGGCGCGCCGGGGGCGACGTGAACTTTGCGGTGCGCAAGTTCGCCGG
>JANOAQ010000659.1:0-3951 GCA_031411195.1 Burkholderiaceae bacterium
GGGCTTAAGGCGAGCTGTTCCAGTGGCGCGTACTTCGACGCCTCGTCGATGCGCCGCTTCAACGTGTCCTTGCTCTCCATCTCGCCGAACTTGGTGGTCACCAGGCCCAGCACCACGACCTTGCCCTTGCTCAGGTAGCGCAGCGGGCGGAAGTCGCCCGAGCGCTCATCGTCATATTCAAGGAAGAAGGCGTCCAGGTTCATCTCCGACAGCAAGGCCTCGGCCACCGGCTCGTAGTTGCCGGCCGCTGCATGCGTGCTCTTGAAGTTGCCGCGGCACAGGTGCATGGCCAGTGTCATGCCGGCGGGCTTGTGGGCCACCACCTTGTTGATGAACTGGGCGTAGCGGTGCGGCAGCTCGTTGGGGTCGTCACCGCGCTGGCGGGCGGCTTCGCGCATCTTTTCGTCGCACAGGTAGGCCAGGTTGGTGTCGTCCATCTGCACATAGGTGCAGCCAGCGTCTGCCAGGCTCTGCAACTCGTCGCCGTAGGCCTTGGCCACGTCGTCATAGAAGGCGGGGTCGAGCTCGGGATACGCCTGGCGGCTGATACCGGCGCGGCCACCGCGGAAGTGCAGCATGGTCGGCGAGGGGATGGTGACCTTGGGCGTCAAAACCGGGTCAGCAAACGACCCGACCTGGCTTTTCAGGTACTGAAAATCAGCCAGCTGGATGTTCTTGACATGGCGAACCTTGTCGATCACGCGGATTGCCGGCGGGGCCAGCTCTTCGCTGCCGTCGGGCCGTTGGATGGTGACCGGGATGTCGGTCTTCACGCCACCGAGCTGGTCGAGAAAATCAATGTGAAAGTAGGTGCGGCGAAACTCACCGTCGGTGATGCTCTGCAGGCCCACGTCCTGCTGGAACTTCACGATTTCGGTGATGGCCTGGTCTTCCACTGCGCGCAGTTGCTCAGCGGTGATGGCCTTCTGGACGAAGAACTGTTCACGCGCATCCAGCAGGTATTTGGGGCGCAGGAAGCTGCCGACATGGTCGGCGCGGAAGGGGGGCTTGGCTCGTTGGGTCATGCCGGTCTCGTTGCAGATGGTTGCCCAGGATTGTGCGCTGGGGCGCCGGGCCGGAAGACCCGCGCATCCCCGTAGTGCTCAGGCTGTCAGCCGATACCAGCTATCCCGCTGCGGCATGGCGCAGCGGGCCTGAAAGGGCTCAGCTTGCAGTGCGTTTGGCAGCGATCCGGCGGCCCCGCACGCAGCGCGCCCATACTCCGCCGGCGTCGATGTTGAGCCTGGTCAAGCGCCGCACCAGAATTTTGGGCAACTTTCAATCCCCACGGAGAGGTAACTCCTTACAGGTAACCGCAGGTGCCGGGCAGCCCAATAATTAGCTGATCGATGTGACTCCGCAATAGACATGAAAATTGCTTTCTTCCGCAGTGTTCAAGGCATGGTTGCAGGCCTTGCAGCCACAGTTTTTGCAACTATTGGCGCCATGGCGCAATCCCCCGCAGGTGAAGCCGCGCAGGTGAAGCCAGGGTCTATCAGCTCGTTCTTTCGCAAACCTGAATTGAGCACGGTGCGACTCTCGCCCTCTGGTCGTTGGCTGGCTGCGCTGGTGGCCAGGCCGGGCGAGCGGAGCAAGCTTGTCGTCATCGATCTTGACAATCAGGTGCCTTCGCAGATCGTGGCGGCCTACAGCAAATACGACGTTCTCGCACCAGCCTGGGTGAGCGATGACTTGCTGATCTTCTCGGTCGACGACAACCAGGACCGCAGCAAGAACTCCAATTGGAAAGTGGCGGGCCTGGCGTCGGTGCGCCGCAACGGCGAAGGTCAGAAACTGCTGATCAAGCGCGAATGGGACACCGAGTTTCCTGCAACTGGTCTGGCGCCGCTTGAAGCGAACCACGAGTTCATGGCCATGGGCGCGCCAGGCACCGACGAAATCATCGTGGCCGACCGGCAGTACGACGCCAAATGGGAGTTGCGAAACCTGCGACTCGTGGCGCTGAATGCCCGCACTGGCGCTCGGCGCACTTTGCTGGATAAAGCACCGCCCAATGTCACCGGATGGTGGTTCGATCACAAAGGCCAGGCCCGCATAGGCCTGTCTCGGCAGGGCGAAGACATCGTCTTGTTCTGGCGCGATTCGCGCCAGTCGGATTGGAGTGAACTCGTGCGCAGCCGGGTACTCAATCTGCCCTACTGGCCCAGTTTCATCGATGGAGAAGATCGCCTCCATGTGACTTGGGAAGATCCAAAAACCGGCGACCGGTTGCTGAGCAGGTTCGATAGCAGCCGCCGCGGGCCAGAACTTGAGCCCATCGTCAAGACGCCTGGTTTTGATGGCCCGATACATCCGATCGTCAGCCGCGAAAACGGGGGATTGCTCGGCATGAACCTGTTGGTGGATGGACGTGTTCAGGCCTGGATGACAGCGAGGATGCAAGAAATCCAGCTCAAGGTCGACCAGAAATTGCCCGGTCGGATCAACCTCTTGAGTTGCGCACCGTGTGACGAACCGAAGTCGATCGTCATCTATTCCTACACTGACAGGCACCCTGGTACCTACTATGTACACCACCCAAAAGGCGATCGTTGGGTGCAGTTGGGGGCGCGTTTTCCCGACCTTGTCGATTCCACGATGGGATCAAAACAACTGCATCGAATCAAGGCCAGGGACGGCGCCGACTTGCCAGTTTGGGTAACTCTGCCGGCTATGCTTTCGGCCGAACCGATGCCCGCAGTCGTGCTTGTCCATGGTGGCCCCTGGACACGTGGCACTGAGCTTGAATGGGACGCCGAGAGCCAGTTCCTGGCATCACGGGGTTATGTCGTGATTGAGCCTGAGTTCAGAGGCAGCCTCGGCTATGGCGATGCGCACTACAGAGCCGGTTGGAAACAATGGGGTAAGGCCATGCAGGATGACGTTTCAGACGCATTGGCCTTCGCTGTCCAGCAACGTTGGGTCAACCCGGCAAGAGCCTGCATAGCGGGTGCCAGCTACGGCGGGTACGCCACGCTGATGGGGTTGGCCAAAGACCCTGCCCAATACCGGTGCGGCATTGCCTGGGCTGCGGTCACAGACCCACGGTTGATGTTCAGTGTTCATTGGTCAGACATCAGCAGCTACCACAAGAGGTACACGATGCCCCAAATGATCGGCGACCCGGAAACTGACGCATCAAGCCTGGCAGCCGTCGCACCCATCGAATTGGCTGCCAGGATCAAGTCACCGCTGATGCTCGTCCACGGCTCTTTGGATCGCCGGGTGCCCATCGTGCACGGCGAACGCATGCGGGATGCACTGATCAAGGCGGGCAACCCGCCTGAATGGCATGTCTACGGCGACGATGGCCACGGCTGGCGACGGGAAGAAAACACCATCGACTTCTGGCAACGGGCCGAGAAATTTCTTGCCCGACATTTGGCGCCTTGATCGCCGACGCGGGGCGCAAACTTGATCGGCACGCAAGAACTGTCAGGGACCAAGCAGTACGTCAACCAGCCCGTTGCAACAGTGCCCGAACGGCCTGGGTGAATCCAGGGAAATCCTCCAAAGCCGACAGGTGCGCTGTTGCCAGGACCGCAACAACTGACCCTTGGATGGCGCTGGCGATGGCCTGCGACATGGCCACTGTTGTTCCCAAATCAGCATTGCCCGCCACCACCTGCAAGGGGCAACGAATTTGCGCCAGCTGCGCCCGCCAATCGGCATCGCGGATGGCCAGGCACGCTTGGGCGTACCCGGCTGCATCGGCCTGCAGCAACTGGGCACGCACGGCGGCGGCCAGTTCCGGCTGATCGGCGCGCGTGGCGGGCATCAAAAAGCGCTCGAGCACTGCATCGGCAATGGCCGCCATACCGCCGGCACGCACGGCCTGGGCACGCTGGCTCAAGCCCTGGCGATTGGCCTCGGGAAAGCAGGCCGCCGAATTGGCCACCAGCAGGCCACGCACCAGTTCGGGATGGCGGATGGCCAGGCCCTGCCCCACCA
>JANOAQ010000660.1:0-3256 GCA_031411195.1 Burkholderiaceae bacterium
CCCGCTGCGCCTGCAAGGGCTTGCACCGCCGGTGCTGGAGGTGCGCGGCGAGCTGTACATGCGCCGCGACCAGTTCGAGCAGTTGAACGAGCGCCAGCGTGCGCGCGGCGACAAGACCTTCGTCAACCCGCGCAATGCGGCTGCCGGTGCGGTGCGCCAGCTCGACCCGGCCATCGCCGCCCAACGCCCGTTGAGCTTTTTTGCCTACGGCCTGGGTGAGGTGCAAGGCTGGAACATGCCCGACACGCACAGCGGCCTGCTCGATGCGTTGGGCGCTCTGGGCCTGCCGGTGTGCGCCGACCGCACGGTGGCCGAAGGCGCCGCCGGTCTGGTGGCGTTTCACCAGGCCATGGGCGCCCGGCGCGATGCGCTGCCCTTCGACATCGACGGCGTGGTCTACAAGGTGAACGACCGCGCCCTGCAGCAGCGACTTGGTTTTGTCACCCGCGAGCCGCGTTGGGCGGTGGCGCACAAATACCCGGCCCAGGAGCAGATGACACCGCTCAACGCCATCGACATCCAGGTGGGCCGCACCGGCAAGCTGACACCGGTGGCCAAGCTGGCGCCGGTGTTCGTGGGTGGCACCACGGTGAGCAATGCCACGCTGCACAACGTATTCGAACTGCGCCGCAAAGGCGTGCGCGTGGGCGACACGGTCATCGTGCGCCGCGCCGGTGACGTGATCCCCGAGGTGGTGGGCAGGGTGCCCGGCCGGCGTGGCGCCTATGTGCCCAACTTCCGCATGCCGCGTGACTGCCCCGTTTGCGGCAGTGCCGTCCAACGCGAACGTGGCGGCATGGACCACCGTTGCAGCGGCGGCCTGTTCTGCGCGGCCCAGCGCAAGCAGGCCATGCTGCACTTTGCCGGTCGCCGCGCCATGGACGTGGAAGGCCTGGGCGACAAGTTGGTCGATCAACTGGTGGACAGCGGCCTGATCCGCACCCTGCCCGATCTCTACACCCTGGGTGTGGCCAAACTCACCGCACTCGACCGCATGGGTGAAAAGAGCGCCGCCAAGCTGGTGGCCGGCCTGCACAAAAGCCGGCAGGCCACGCTGCCGCGCTTCTTGTACGCCCTGGGCATCCGCCAGGTGGGCGAGACGACGGCCAAGGACCTGGCCCGGCACTTCGGCGCGCTCGACCGCATCATGGACGCCACGGTCGAGCAATTGCTGCAAGTGGCGGACGTGGGACCCATCGTGGCCACGAGCATCCGCACCTTCTTCGACCAGCCGCACAACCGCGAGGTGGTGGCACAGTTGCGCGCCGCCGGCATCACCTGGCCAGAAGGCGAGGGCGCGGTTGACAGCGCCACGCCCCGGCCCCTGGCCGGCTACACCCTGGTGCTGACCGGCACCCTGCCCACGCTCAGCCGTGAAGACGCCAAGGCGCTGATCGAAGCCCAGGGCGGCAAGGTGGCCGGCTCGGTGTCGAAGAAGACCCACTTCGTGGTGGCCGGCGACGAGGCCGGCAGCAAGCTGGACAAGGCGCGTGAACTGGGCATCACCGTGCTGGACCAGACGGGCCTGCAGGCCCTGCTGGCCACAGGGCCGGCGAGCCACAGCCCGCCCGCCTGATCAAGCCGGCTTCCAGAAGATGTAGTCGGCCTGGTACTGCACCACCTGGCGCTGGCCCTTGCTGTCGGCGCCGCAGGCCGCCTTGGGTGCCACGCCACCGCGCGTGGCCACGCGCTGGATGTGGCTCAGGCCCACCATCGCGCCGGCACCCTGGGCCGGGTTGGCCTTGACCAGTTGCAGCGGGATGTTGCCGTCGCCGGCCGGTGCCACCGCCAACTGGGTGCCGGTGATGGCCGAGCCGTCGTTGGCCGCCCAGGTGGCGGGTGGCCCGAAGTAGCGGCCGATGGACTGGCCCTGGCGGTTGCGCAGCGTGGCCGACGGGCCGACGAACACCCACTCGTGCTGGCCCATGGCGGCGGTCTTCTCGCGGCATTCATACGTGATTTCGCCAGCGCCCACGCTTTCCAGTGCCACCACGTGGCCGGCCGGCACCTGCACGGCAGTGGGCAAGGCCATCTGTGAAAACGGCATGGCCTTCGAGCCGGCCATGGGTGGCGCGGCGCAGGCCGACAGCAGGGCCAGGGCGCAGACGCCCAGCGCAAGGGGAAGGAAGCGGGAGTAATGCATGGTGATCCTCTGCAATGGGTGGTTGACGGGCAAGGCAGTCGTTGGACCGGCCTTGCTGTCTTTACGCACGCCGCGCGCATTCGGATGCAGGCCCCTGCGGGCAACCAGCCCCCTTGGGCCTCTCGAAGGGACTGGCCTCAGCCGCCGCCGGGCCGCCCCAAGGCGGCTGAGCGCCCCCTCGGGGGGCAGGAGCGAAGCGACGTGGGGGCAGGCATCTCAGATCTGAAGCTTGCCGACCGACACGATCGGCCCGGTGGGTGCACCGGTGGGTGAGCCGCCCGGTGGCTCGACGCTGACGGCAAAGGCCGCCGTGTCGCGCAGCAGTTGCGTGCGCAGCAAGGTGGTGGCCGCTGACGCCTGCACCATGCCCAGCGAGCGCGGCGCGCCCTGGGCGGGCACGGCCCACAACTCGAGCGCACGGCCTGGGGTGACCGTCAACGGGCTCAGCGGTTTGAGCACCAGTGCACGGCCGTCGGCGCTGACGCTGGCCACGAAGCTGGCATTCATCGCCAGCGCGGCGCCACCGGCTTGCGCATTGGCGTCCAGCACCACCACGATAGGCGCCTGCGGCGGCGGTACCTGGCTGGCGACCACGAACATCGCCACCGCCGCCGCCGTGCTCACGCCACTGAGCGCGCGCCACAAGCCCAGGCGCTGCCACCATGATTGATCGGCAGCGGTTTGCACCGCCACGCTGTCGGGGAACAGGCGCGTCTGGATGCCCTGCCACACCTGCGCGGGCGGTTCCACCGGTGCCACGCTGGTCGACAAGGGTGCCAGGCGCTGCTGCCAGGCGGACACTGCCTCGCGCAGAACGGGGTGTGCGGGCAGCAGGGCGTCCATGCGCCGGCGGGCACCACCCTGCAGGGTGCCCAGCACGTATTCGGCGGCCAGGCGGTCGGCCAGGGGGCGGCGGCTGTAGTCCATCTCAGGCTTTGCTGGGCTGGCCGGGTGCAGCGGCGCGCCCCAGGCAGTCTTTCAGGGCGATGAGGGCGCGCCTCATCCAGCTTTTCACCGTGCCCAGGGGCTGGGCCAGGTGTTGCGCCACTTCGGCATGAGACAGGCCCTGGTAGTAGGCCAGGGCCACGCATTGCTGCTGTTCGGCCGACAGCG
>JANOAQ010000661.1:0-2818 GCA_031411195.1 Burkholderiaceae bacterium
CAACGGCTTCATCATCGGCCCGTCGATGGCCGCGATGTTCTTCGCGGTCTGGCACCTCTGGATCGACGGGCCGGCGCGAACCGGGCTAACACCCTTAACGACCGCCGTGCCAGCGGTGAGGTACGAGCACGGTGAGGTACAAGCACCGGGCTGCTTGACGACGCGCGGCGCCTACTCGGGTGACGCGGCCGGTGTCAGCAGGCCGTCCAGGCGCTGGCGCAAGGCCTGCACGCGGCTCTCGACCCGCACGCCGGTGAGGCCCAGCACCGGGTCGTCCTGCAGGGTGCCGGTCATCCGGTCCTTGTCGCGGTAGAGTGCCACGGCTTCCATGCCAGTGGCGTGCAACTGCGCCACCCGCCGCTGGGCATCGTCCAGGGCCTTGCTGCGCTGGGCCAGCAGCGTGCTCAACGTGGCATTGGCCTGGCGGCGCTCGTCGGACTCCTGGCGCAGGCGCTCCAGCTGCTCGCGCAGGGCCAGGGTTTGCCGAGCGCTGTCCTGGGTGGCCTGCTTGGCCTGGGCGAGGGCCGCAACCGCCTGCTGGGCCGCTTGACGTTCAACGGCCTGCTCGGCCTGCAGTTTTGCCAGGGTTTCACGCAGTTGGCGCACTTCGCTTTGCGCGGCGGCCGCCGCCCGGCGCTGGGGCGCCAGGGCGGCCTGGGCCTCGGCCTTGGCCTTTTCAAGCAAAGGCCCGCGTTCGGCTTGCAGGGCATCGCGCTGTTGCTGCGCTTCCTGCAGCGCCGCCTGGGCACGGCGCAGGGCTTCACGTTCGCGGCTGACCTTGCTGTCCTGCTGGGCAAGGGCGGCCGCTGGTGCGGCCAGGGCCAGGGCCAGGCCCGAGGCCCATGAATGGGTGGGTGCGAGGCGCATGCTCAGAACCGGGTGCTCAGATCGAGTTGCAGCACGTCGATCTTCAGTGGTGCGCTGCTCAGCGTGGCTTCGACCGCGCCGGTGGTGGGGTTGGTGCGGCGCACACCATCGTCGAGCTGGCGGGTGCTGGTCAGGCGCAGGCCGAGCACGGTGCGCCGGTCGATGGCCAGGTGGCCGCCCAACTGCCAGCCCTTGTAGTTGGTGCCGCCCAGGTGCCAGGTGGTATCGGTGAAGCCGTCCACCCAGGCATCCCGTTCAAAGCGGCGCCAGGCGGTGCTGACCTGCCAGTCGCCACGGTCGGCCAATTGCGGGGAGCCGACCTGCCCGCGCAGTTGCAAGCCGCTGGTGCGCTCTGCCAGGTCGTTCACCGTGCTGGTGCCGGCCCGCTGGCGGATGTCGGCGATCTTGAAACCGGTGTTCTTCAGCCAGTCGATGCCCAGGTTCAGGGCCAAACCGTCGATGCCGGTCCAGTTCACTTGCGCCGTCACGTTGAGGGGCCTGAACTTCGATGCCAGGCCCCACACCGGCACGGCGGTGCTGGTGGGGTCGTTCAGGTTGATCAGGGTGTTGCCCTTCAGGCGCAGCGTGCTCGGGTAGAGCGAGGTCTGGTAGGGCTCGGTGCCGGCGCGTTCACCGGTGGGCGGCGGGGCGCCTTCGCGCACGCCTTCGAGGCGGTGAAAGTCGTACACCGCCACGCCCAGCTTCAGGCTGCCATGGGTCGAAAAGGCCCAGTCGGCGCCGGCCTGCGCGGCATAGAGCCATTTGTCACGCCGGTCGAGGTTGAATTCTTCGAGTGGAAACACGCCCGCCGTGGCATAGGCCGTCAGCCCCAGGCCGAGGTTGGTGTCGCCCTGCACCGCCAGGCCGTCGAAGGACAGGTCGTCGGGCCAGGTCAGGTCGCTGCTGTAGAACGGGTTGGGCATGCGCCCGGCCAGCACGCGCAGGTTGTAGCGCGGCTCCCAGCGCAGGAAAGCGCGGTCCAGCACGATGCCGGCCTTGTTGAACTGCGTGCCCAGTGTTTGCGACGACGAGGTCGGCCCGCTGGTGGTGCCGGTGGACACGCGGATGCCGGCCGACAGGTCTTCGGACACCTTGGCGTTGAGGCCGAAGCGCGCCCGCAGCGTGAAGCGGTCACGGTCGGTGGTGGTGTTGCTCAGGTCGGGCGACCAGGCCGGCGAGCCGGTCTGGCGCCGGTAGCAACGCGCTGGCAGGTTGCCGCCGATGATGTCGCAGGCATCGCCGATGCGCACTCCGGTGGTGGGGTCGGTCTGGTAGATCGCTTCGGGCAGGCGCTCGGCCTGCCAACGCACACGCAGGTCGCCCTCCATCTGCAGCCCACGCACCCACGGCGGGATTTGCCGCGGGTCAGCCCAGCGTTCGTCGCGGGCGGTGGCCAGCACGTCGTTGCGGATCTCGTCGCGCAACTGGGCGCGCAAGGTCTCGCTGACATAGGGCACGCGGATCACGTTGCCGGCGGGTGCGGCGGTCTTGGCCGGGGCGCCCCAGCCGGGCTCGCTGGCAGAAGCGGTTGCGCCAGGTGCGGCCGGTGCGGCCGGTGCGGGTACGGCTGCGGCGGCCTGGCGAACGATGGCGTCGGCCCGCTCGCGGGTGAGCAGGCCCTGGCTGACCAGCGCATCGATCAGGCCCAGCGTGGTGGCGCGCAGCCGCTCCAGATCAGCACGTTCCTGGGTCTGGGCCTGGGCCGGCAAGGTGGCAGCGCCGGCCAGGGCCAGGCACAGCGTCAGGGCAGAGGGGCGCCAGCGGGCGGCGGTAGGCTTGTTGTGCATGGGGGTGCTCGGTCGGGCAAGAGGGGGGATGGCGGTTGCGGTCAGCCTTGCGGCCGCACCGTCAACTTGAATCGCATGGGTCGCAGGCCGGCCGGCGGTGCGGGCAGGCGCAGGTTTCGGCGGGTGTCGTCCAGCGCGGCCTGCAGCGCCTGGTCGGCGGCTGC
>JANOAQ010000662.1:0-1705 GCA_031411195.1 Burkholderiaceae bacterium
GTCCCACAGTTCGGGCAGGTCGACGGCTTCGAAGTAGATGACGACGTGCCAGCCGAGTTTGGAGATGCGAGACGCAATCTCCATCAGTTCGTCCTTGGGGGTGAAGTCGACCAGGCGTTTGACGAAGTTGAAGCGCACGCCGCGCACGCCAGCGGCATGCATCTCCTGCAGTTGCTGGTCCGTCACGCTGCGCTTGACGGTGGCCACGCCCTTGGCTTTGCCATTCGAAGCCTTCAGGGCATCGACCAGGGCGCGGTTGTCGGCGCCGTGGCAGGTGGCCTGCACGATCACGTTGCGGGCAAAGCCCAGGTGGTCGCGCAGCGCAAACAGCTGCTGCTTGCTGGCGTCGCAGGGGGTGTACTTGCGCTCGGGCGCGTAGGGAAATTCAGCGCCGGGGCCGAACACATGGCAGTGCGCGTCCACCGCGCCGGCCGGCAGGGCGAAGCGGGGTTTGGCGGGGCTGGCATGCCAATCCAGCCAGCCGGCGGTCTTGGCGAAATCACCCGTGGTGGGTTGGTTCATGGCGGGTGTCCTTGCGGCCCTCAATCGATGTACTTCAGGCCGGCGGCGGCCAGCGGCTCGCGCATCTTGTACATGTCCAGGCCCAGCACGCCGGTGGCCAGCTTGTCGCGCTTGGCGCCTTCATTGGCCTCACGCGCCTGGGCGGCTTCCAGCGTCTTGGCGGCCAGGGCGCGCGGCACGCAGACCACGCCGTCGTCGTCGGCCACGATGGCGTCGCCCGGCGTCACCAGCATGCCGGCGCACACCACGGGGATGTTGACCGAGCCGAGGGTGGCCTTGATGGTGCCCTTGCTGCTGATGGCGCGGCTCCACACCGGAAAGCGCATCTCGGTCAGCGTCTTCACATCGCGCACACCCGCGTCGATGACCAGTGCGCGTGCGCCGCGGGCCATGAAGCTGGTGGCCAGCAAGTCACCGAAATAGCCATCGGTGCACTCGGCGGTGAGCGCTGCCACCACGATGTCGCCGGGCCGGATCTGCTCGGCGACCACATGCATCATCCAGTTGTCGCCCGGGTGCAGCAACACGGTGACCGCCGTGCCACTCACTTGCGCGCCGGCATAGATGGGCCGCATGTACGGCTTGAGCAGGCCGACGCGGCCCATGGCCTCGTGCACGGTGGCACTGCCCAGGGGGGCCAGGGCATCGGTGGTGGCCCGGTCGGTGCGGGTGATGTTGCGGTAAACAACGCCGAGTTCGTACATGCAGAGTCTCCTTCGATCAGAGGTTCTTGGCTTTGAGCTGGGCGTCCAGCCGGGCGAATACGCGGCGGGCATTGCCTTCGTAGATCTGGAAACGCTCGTCGGCGTCGAGCTGGGTGCTCGCTTCGATGTAGCGCTTGGTGTCGTCGTAGTAGTTGCCGGTCTCCGGGTCGATTCCGCGCACGGCGCCGATCATCTCGGACGCAAACAACACGTTCTTCACCGGGATCACGGTATTGAGCAGGTCGATGCCGGGCTGGTGGTAGACGCAGGTGTCGAAGTAGATGTTGTTCAGCAGGTGTTCCGTGAGCAACGGCTTCTTGAGCTCCTGCGCCAGGCCGCGAAAGCGGCCCCAGTGGTAGGGCACCGCGCCGCCCCCGTGGGGGATGACGAGCTGCAGCGTCGGGAAATCGCGGAACAGGTCGCCCGCGAGCAGCTGCATGAAGGCGCTCGTGTCGGCGTTCAGGTAATGCGCGCCGGTG
>JANOAQ010000663.1:0-3807 GCA_031411195.1 Burkholderiaceae bacterium
GAAGAAGATCTTCGCCAGCCTGGCCGGCGCCGCCGACACCTACGGCGTGCTGTGCACGCTGGAGCGGACTGATCGCGCCGGCGGCGGCACCCGGCGCGATTCGATGTACCTGGCGGTGCCGGCCAATGCGCCGGGCGTCAGCGTGGTGGGCGACTGGGACCCACTGGGCATGCGCGGCACGGTCAGCCGCAACCTGATCTTTCAGGACGTGTTCGTGCCCGAGACGGCGCGCATGATGCCCGAGGGCCTGTACTTTCAGGCCGCCAGCCGCTACCCGCACATGTTTGCCACGCTGTCGCCCACCTACATGGGCGTGGCCCAGGCGGCGTATGACTTCACCGTGCAGTACCTGCGCGCCGAGGTGCCGGGCATGCCGCCCGTCAAGCGCCGCATGTACCCCACCAAGCAATACGCGGTGGCCGAAATGCGCATCAAGCTCGAAGCCACGCGAGCGCTGTTCTTGCAGAACGCCCGCGATGCCCGCATCGACCCCGACAAGGACACGCGCATGCGCCTGTACGCGGCGCACTACACCATCATGGAAAGCGCCAACGACATCAGCCGCCTGGCCATCCGCACCTGTGGCGGGCAGAGCATGCTGAAAAGCCTGCCGCTCGAACGCCTGTACCGTGACAGCCGCTGCGGCAGCCTGATGCTGCCCTGGACGGCCGAGCTGTGCATGGACCGCCTGGGCCGTGAATGCCTGTACGAAGCGGGCGAGCGGGACGAGGCCATCGAGTGAGCCAGGGCGTGGCCACGCCGCTGTACGACCGAATCGCCGCCCAGGCCCGCCGCACGCCCGAGGCGCAGGCCTTGCAAGCCGGCGATCGGGCGCTGAGTTACCGCGATCTGCTGGCCCTGGCCGACCACACCGCCGAGGGCTGGTTGGCGCAAGGCCTGGGCGCGGGCAGCCTGGTCGGCTGGCTGGGCCACAACACGCCCGAGATGCTGGCCGCGTTGCTGGCCTGCGCCAGGCTGGGCGCCGTGTGGGTGCCGCTGAACTGGCGCCTGGCCGCGCCCGAGCTGGCCGCCATCGCCAGCCACGCCGGCCTGTCGGTGCTGCTGAACACGCCCGAATTGCAGGCCCCGGCCGATGCCGTTCGCGGGCAGGCCCCGTGCAGCGGCCCGGCCGAGCCCATGCACAGAGGCGACGTGATGCTGGTCTATACCAGCGGCACCACCGGTGAGGCCAAGGGCGCGCTGCACACGCAGGCCAGCATGGTGGCCAACATCGACGCCGCGCTGGCGGTGCAGGGCCTGACGGCAGCCGACCGGGTGCTGGCCGTGTTGCCGCTGTTTCATGTGGGCGGCTTGTGCATCCAGGTGCTGCCGGCGCTGGCGTGCGGGGCGGCGGTCAAGCTGCATGCGCGCTTCGAGCCGGGTGCCTGGCTGCGCGATGTGGCCGCAGGCAGCGGATGGCGGCCCAGCACCAGCCTGCTGGTGCCGGCGGTGATGCAGGCCATCCTGGCGCACCCGGCCTGGCCGATGGCCGATCTGCAATCGCTGCGCTTTCTCAACAGCGGCTCGTCCATCGTGCCGGTAGCGCTGATCGAAGCCTTCCACGCACGCGGCGTGCCGGTGGCCCAGGTGTATGGCAGCACCGAGACCGGGCCGTTCTCGATTGCGCTGCGGCCCGACGACGCCCTGGCCTGGGTGGGCAGCGTGGGCCGGCCGGCGCCGGGCGTGCGCTACCGGCTGGTCGCTGTCGGTGACCGTTTGGCTGCGTGCGATGGCGGCAACGTGGCGCCCGGCATGGTGGGCGAAATCCAGCTGCAAGCGGCCAACCTGATGCGCGGCTACCACCGCCTGCCTGCTGGCGCGGGCTATGTGGATGGCTGGTACGCCACCGGCGACCTGGCCCGCGCCGACGCCGACGGCATGGTCACCGTGGTCGGCCGATGCAAGGACCTGCTGATTTCGGGCGGCGAAAACATCTACCCGGCCGAGATCGAGAACCTCGCCATCACCTGGCCCGGCGTGGCCGAAGCCGCGGTGGTGGGCCTGCCCGATGCCCGCTGGGGCGAAGTGCCGGTGCTGGTGCTGGTGCCCCAGCCCGGCGAGCAGGTCGATCTGGACGGGCTGCAGGCGCTGTTCAACCAGCAACTGGCCCGCTTCAAGCACCCGCGCCGCACGGTGCTGCTGGCTGAGGTGCCACGCACGGCGCTGGGCAAGGTGCAGAAGTCGGTGCTGCGCGACCAGTTGCAGCAACTACCGCACTGAACTGCCGCACTGAACCGTCGCACTGAACTGCCGCACAAGCCACCGCCCGCACGCGGGGTAGCACGCCGCTGGCATCATCGCGGCCGATGAAAGCCCTACTGGTGGACGACCATGCCCTGCTGCGCGAGGCATTGGCCGATTTGATGCAGCGTGATTGGCCCGCGTTGAACCTGCTGCAAGCGGGCAGCCTGGCCGATGCCTGCGCCTTGTGCGATGCCCACCCCGATCTGCAACTGGTGCTGATCGACCTGGGGCTGCCCGATGCCCAGGGCCTGCAGAGCCTGCACACGCTGCGTGAACGTGCGCCCCATGCGCGGCATGTGGTGATCTCGGCCGACGACCAGCAGCGCACGGTGATCGACGCCATCGACGCGGGTGCTTCGGGTTTCATCCCCAAAACCACCGAGTTCCGGGTGATGATGGGTGCGCTGGGTCTGGTGCTGGGCGGGGGGGTGTATCTGCCCGCATCGGCCATGGTGCGCAACGCTGCGCCCGAGGTGGGCGACGATCTGACCCTCACACCACGCCAGTTGGAGGTGCTCGGCCTGCTGGTGGCCGGCCATCCCAACAAGCAGATCAGCCGGGAGCTGGCCCTGTCGGCCTCCACCGTGAAGACCCATGTCGAGGCGATCTACCGCCGCCTGTCGGTCAGCTCGCGCACCCAGGCCGTGCTGGCCGTGGCCCGGCTGGGTTTGAAGTGGTGACATTGCCGGGCGCTGTGCCAGTGGCCTGCGGCCACCAGCCTGGCCGGTGTCAATTCTTCGTGCATTGGGCCTGCACCGTGCCTCGGCAAACAAACTTGTCATGGCCTTTGCTGCAGCGCTTGCAGTCGGGGCCGTCGTCCACTGCTTTGTAGTTCTTGCAGCCCAGTTCCTTTCGAATCTGGCCGTCGGTGGGTGTCGGTGCGTTGCGCTCGGCCTCTGACAAGGGCGCGCACATGGTGGTGTAGCCGCCATGTACCAGCTGGCTGGCCAGGGCGTTGAACGAAACACAAAAGCTGCACGCCATCAGGATGGCCACGATCTGTTTCAAGGGATTCTCCTGTCGGATTTTTTGGTGGTGTGGACGATTCGTTGGCAGCCATCGAGCGCGTTCATGCCAAGCGCTCAATGACGCGGGACCTGGCCCATCGCAGGTGAGCCTGCTGTTCGTGTGCCTGAGGGTGATGACAGACTGCCACGACGGTATCGATGCGGGCGTGCGGGGTCCATCGGCCATTTGCCCGATGCCAGCGGCGGCCGGCACTCAGCCCCGTGGAGGGGGCCAGGCCGGCCGCGGCTGCAGCTTGAGCAGCAAGGCCACCGGCCTGAAGGGCTTGTGCAGCACCTGCACGCCCAGTTCGGCCAGTCGCCGCATCTCGGCAGGCGCCGTGTCACCGGTGACCATCAGTGCTGGTACGGGGCCGAAGGTGGCATGCAATTGGGCGATGGCCTGGGCACCATCACCATCGGGCAAGCGGTGGTCCGTGAGCAGCCAGTCGGGCCGACGCACCCCGCTGGCCAGGGCGGCTGTCAGGTCGGCCAGCCGAGTGAACGGTTGCACCTCGGCGCCCCAGGCCCGCAAGCGCGCAGCGATGGCCTCACGCAC
>JANOAQ010000664.1:0-2107 GCA_031411195.1 Burkholderiaceae bacterium
TGCTGGTAGCCCTTGAGCACCTCGTCGCGCAGCACCGACCAGATGGCCTGGTGCAGTTCGATGAAGCGGGGCGTGTTGCGCACCTCAGCCACGTCACGCGGGCGTTCCAGATCGACCGTGAATTCACCAATGGGGTGCGACGCCGGGCCGGCCGACAGCACCACCACGCGGTCGCTCATGGCGATGGCTTCGTCCAGATCGTGGGTGATGAAGAGCACCGCTTTTTTCTTGGATTGCCACAGCGCCAGCAACTCGTTTTCCATCAACTGGCGGGTCTGGATGTCCAGGGCCGAGAACGGCTCGTCCATCAGGATGATGTCGGGGTCGAGCACCAGGGTCTGCGCCAGCGATGCACGCTTGCGCATGCCCCCGCTCATCTGGTGCGGATACCGGTCGCCAAAGGCGCCCAGGCCCACGCGGCGCAGCCAGTCTTCGGTCTGGGCACGGGCCTCGGCCGGCGGTACGCCGCGAAACTCCAGCCCGGCCATCACATTGCCCAGCCCGGTACGCCAGGGCATCAGGCTCTCGGTCTGGAACATGTAGCCGGCGCGGCGGTTGATGCCCTCAAGCGGCTGGCCGAACACCTGAACCGTGCCTGTGCTGGGCTGCAGCAGGCCGGCGGCCATGTTCAGCAGCGTGCTCGTGCCGCAGCCTGTGGGGCCGACCACCGAGACGAACTCGCCCGCGCCCACCGTGAGCGACACGCCAGCCACCGCCGTGTAGCGCTGGCCCGGTTGCTCGCGGCTGATGAAGGTGCAGGACGTGTCCTGCAGTTGCAGTGCCGGTGCGTTCACTTGATCGGAAATCTGGCGAGCGCAGCCTTGGCAAAGTCGTTGGTGTAGACCGCCTTCAGGTCGAGCGTGGCCTTGGCGATCTCGGGGTCGATGCTGGCCAGGGCGCGAAAGGCGGTGTCGGGGCCTTTCTCTGGGAACAGGCCATCGGCTGACAGCGCGCCCTTGGCCGCCAGGAAGGCGTCGATGTAGACCGCCCGGTCGCCCAGCAGGTAGGTCTCGGGCACCGTCTTGATGATGTCGCCCGGGCCGGCCTGCTGAATCCACTGGTTGGCACGAACGATGGCGGTGGCCAGGGCCTGCACGGTCTTGGGGTTCTTGTCGATGAAGTTTTGCGCCAGGTACAGGCAGGCGGCCGGCATCGGGCCGCCGAAGACCTTTTCAGCCTCGGCCACGATGCGGGTATCGCTGATGATCTTCAGATCGTTGCTGCGGGTCAGCAGCGAGATCACCGGGTCGAGGTTGCTCATCGCATCGATCTGGCCCGAGCGCATCGCCGCCACCGCGCCGTTGCCGGCGCCCACGCCGATGATGCTGACGTCGCCGGGTTTGATGCCCGCCTTGGCCAGCACGAAATTGGCCATCACATTGGTGCTGCTGCCCGGCGCGGTAACGCCGATCTTCTTGCCCTTCAGATCGGCCACGGTCTTGAAGTTGGGCATGGTCTTGGGGTTGATGCCCAGCACGATCTGCGGCGCCCGGCCCATCAGCGCGATGGCCCGCAGTTTCTGGCCCTTGTGCTGCATGTTGATGGTGTGCTCAAAGGCACCGCTCACCACATCGGCACTGCCACCCACCAGGGCACGCAGGGCCTGGCTGCCACCGGCAAAGTCGACGATCTTGAGATCCAGCCCCTCGGCCTTGAAGTAGCCCAGCTGCTCGGCGATGGTCAGCGGCAGGTAGTACAGCAGGTTCTTGCCGCCCACGGCCAGCGTGAGCTGCGGCTTCTCCAGCCCCTGGGCGGCAGACAACGCGGGGGCGATCAGCAGCGAAGCGCCAGCGGCGGCGGTGAAGGTGCGGCGATGCAGGGCCATGGGGCGTTCTCGCGGTCTGAAGTTGCAATGCCACGAATGTACCGAGGCGCCGCCGGGCCTAACATCGGGGCCTGCCCGCTGCCGGCCCGCGCCGACCCACCGCGATGACCCCACCTGCCCCCGTCCTGCTCGTCACCGGCGCCAGCCGCGGCATCGGCGCCGCCTGCGCCCGCCTGGCCGCCCAGCGCGGCTGGGACGTGGCGGTGAACTACGCCCGCGACGCCGCCGCCGCCGAGGCGGTGGCCGCCGAGGTGCGCGCCGCCGGCCGGCGCGCGATCACCG
>JANOAQ010000665.1:0-2947 GCA_031411195.1 Burkholderiaceae bacterium
CGGCTTGGGCATGAAGGTCGCGGTCTTGCCGTAGCTGTGGGCCACGTTCTGGATCACGTACTTCTGCAGTTGCACCCAGTCGGCGCGCTGGATCAGCGTGCTGAAGCGGGTGCCGATTTCCATCTGCCCGGCGTTGGCCACTTCGTGGTGATGCACTTCAACCGGGATGCCCAGGCTTTCAAGGATCAGGCACATCTCCGAACGCAGGTCCTGGCCGCTGTCGACCGGGGGCACGGGAAAGTAGCCACCCTTGACCGACGGACGGAAACCGCTGTTGCCGTGCTCGTATTCCTTGCCGGTGTTCCAGGCGGCTTCTTCTGCCTCGATCTTGCTGAAGCAGCCCGACATGTCGTTGCCCCAGCGCACGCTGTCGAAAACGAAGAATTCGGGCTCCGGGCCGAAATAGGCAGTGTCGCCCAGGCCGGTGCTCTTCATGTAGGCCTCGGCGCGCTTGGCCAGCGAACGCGGATCACGCTCGTAGGGCTTGCCGTCAGCGGGGTCGACTACGTCGCAGGTGAGGATCAGCGTCGGCTCTTCGAAGAAAGGGTCGATGTTGGCGGTGTTCGGGTCGGGCATGAGTTGCATGTCCGAGGCTTCGATGCCCTTCCAGCCAGCGATCGAAGAACCGTCGAACGCGTGGCCCGAGGTGAACTTGTCTTCATCGAAATGGGACACAGGCACGGATACGTGCTGCTCCTTGCCGCGGGTGTCGGTGAAACGGAAATCGACGAACTTGATTTCGTTTTCCTTCACCATTGCCAACACGTCGGCGACGGTCTTTGCCATCAGGAATCTCCTAGCAGGGCGCTTGTTGCAGTGGGGGGGGATGAGGGGCTGGATTGCAGGCCATTGCAGGAGGGTTGACCCCCTCAAGGCGCACAAGAATGTAGCAGAAACCATGCCTGGACCAGGCGGCGCCAGAGGCCTGCAAACTCATGACGTGACAGGTTCGAAACGCCGCGCGGCGGCCAGATTTGCACCGTATCGGTGCGGACCGAACTACTATTTTGGTGCGTTTTCAACGCACCAATTCGGGGCCCAACTCGACCTTGAATTGCGCCAGCCCGGTGCGCAATGCGATGAAAGCCGGGTCGGTGTCGCCAGGACGGCCCTTGACGCCCAGTTCGATGTGGCGCCCGTACTGCGGGTGGTCGACGCTGGGCAGGCTGAAGACCTTGATGCCGGGGTGCTGGCGCTCGATGGCCTCCATCAGCGGCGTGAGGGTGGCCTCCATGCCGCCCATCACGATGATGGAGCGCTCGGTCTGCACATGGCTGCCATGCAAATGGGCGTAAGGCCCGTCGAGCAAGCCTTCGATCATCGGATGAGCCATCACTGGAAAACCCGGCACGAAGTGCACATCGCCCACGCTGAACCCGGGAATCTTGTTGAACGGGTTGCGGATGATGGCCGCACCCTCTGGAAAGACGCCCATGTTGAGCCGGTGAACGTTGTCGGGCCGATCCGGGTCGTAGACGGCGCCCTGCTCGCGGGCGGTGTCCTGCATGCGCTCGCGGATCAGCGCCTCGGCCTCGGGGTGCAACACCAGCGGCCGATTCAGCGCCGCCGCAGCGCATTGACGGGTGTGGTCGTCGGGCGTGGCACCGATGCCGCCGCATGAGAAGACGATGTCACCACTGGCAAAGGCATGGCGCAGCGCTTCGGTGATGTGGCCACGGTGGTCGCCCACGTAGCGCGACCAGGCCAGGCTGAGGCCGCGCGCGCCCAGCTGCTCGATGACCTTGGCCATGTGCTTGTCCTGACGCTTGCCCGAGAGGATTTCGTCGCCGACGATGATGAGGCCGAAGTTGCGCATGTGGGTGCTGACGAGGATCAGGGTGTCGGGGGCGGCAGGGCCGCGGCCGGCGGGGTGGGTGAGGTGCGTGCAGCGGGCAAGGGCGTGAGGTCGATCACCTCGCCCATGGGGCGATCTGCGGCGGTGGCCCCGGCAGTGGCGCCCTCCCCCTCTTCGAGCACGGCCAGGCCGCGCAGGCGCGCCAGGGCGGCCAGGCCGTAATGGGCAAACCACAGCGCCGAAAAGGCGAACACCAGGGTGTAGAGCCACACCGACACCACCACCAGCACCGGCGCAAAGACCAAGGTCATGGCGCTCATGGCCCACAGCAGCGAAGGCGCGGCGCCCAGGTAGCCGGCCACCACGCCGATGCCCAGCAGCGGCAGGCGGTGCTCGCGCATGAGCGTGCGGCGCTCTTCGGTACTGGCATGGGCGGCCAGTACGTCGAAGCTCATCACCCGGTAGTTGAGCCAGCCCCAGATCAGCGGCGGCACCACCAGCACCAGGGGCGGGATGAACCACAGCGGGATGCTGATCACCAGCGCCAGCAGCGCCGCCACGGTGCAGACGATGGACCAGCTGATGCTGATGATGAGCCCGGCGCCTTGCTTGCGCTCGAGTTGCGGAAAACGCCGCTGCGCCACCAGGTTGACGATGGCCGGCGTCATCAGCCAGGCCACCAGCAGCACCGACAGCACCACGATCACCGGTGCGGCGAACATCACCACCACGATGGGCGCCAGCACCGAGCGGAAGGACGTGCCGAAGACGCCTTCGACCAGCTTGAGCGCGGTGTCGATCAGCGACCAGTTCTCCAGCGTGGCGCGCACCCCAGCCACGGCCGCCTCCCACCAGAACCAGCCGGCACCCAGCGTCAGCGCCACGCCGATCAGCAGCGGCAGCAGCGAAAGCCCGATCACCTTGGGGTGCAGGCAGTAGGCGCCAGCGCGCCAGAAAGCATCGAGCAAATTCTTCATGGGTTATTGAGGATAGCCCACCGGCGCCACGGGCGCCGCTCCATGGCCAGCGCGGCCCGCGCCTGTGCGGGCTTCAGCCGGCGCCGGGCCGCCCCAATGCGGCTGAGCGCCCCCTCGGGGGGCAGGCGCGAAGCGACGTGGGGGCGAACATCTCAGCCGGCGCCGGGCCGCCCCA
>JANOAQ010000666.1:0-3088 GCA_031411195.1 Burkholderiaceae bacterium
GGCCGACATCCTGATCGCCATCGCCGCGATGGAGATCAAGTACGGCCTGCGCTGCTGCAATGTCTTCCACGCGGGCGACGGCAACCTGCACCCGCTGATCCTGTTCGATGCCAATGACCCCGACCAGTTGCACCGCTGCGAGCTGTTCGGCGCCGACATCCTGGAAACCAGCGTGGCCCTGGGCGGCACGGTGACGGGCGAGCACGGCGTGGGCGTCGAGAAGCTCAGCAGCATGTGCGTGCAGTTCAGCCCCGAAGAGCGCGCGCAGATGTTTGCCGTCAAGCACGCCTTCGACCCGGCCGGCACACTGAACCCCGGCAAGGTCATCCCCACCCTGCACCGCTGCGCCGAGTACGGCCGCATGCATGTCAAGAAGGGCCTGCTGCCCTTCCCCGAACTCGAGCGGTTTTGACCATGGCCGACCTTGCCCATGCCCCTGCGCTGGACGCCCTGATCGACCGCGTGCGCGCCGCGCGCGTCGACAAGACCTCGCTCAACATCACCGGCGGCAGCACCAAGGCCTTTTACGGCGAAGCGCCGCGCGGCGACGTGCTGGATGTGCGCCCACTGGCCGGCATCAGCAGCTACGAGCCCTGCGAGGTGGTGGTGACCGCACGCGCGGGCACGCCGCTGGCCGAACTGGAAGCGGCGCTGGCCGAGCAGGGCCAGTGCCTGCCCTTCGAGCCGCCGCGCTTCGCAGCGGGTGGCACCGTGGGCGGCATGGTGGCCGCAGGCCTGGCCGGCCCGGCCCGCGCCGCCGTGGGCGGTGTGCGCGATTACGTGCTGGGCGCCACGGTGCTCAACGGCCGGGCCGAGGTGCTCAGCTTCGGCGGCCAGGTGATGAAGAACGTGGCCGGCTACGACGTCTCGCGCCTGCTGGCCGGGTCGATGGGCGTGCTGGGCGTCGTCTGCGAGGTCTCGCTCAAGGTGCTGCCGGTGCCGGTGGCCAGCACCACGCTGCGCTTCGAGCTGGACGAGGCGCAGGCGCTCAAGCAACTCAACACCTGGGGCGGCCAGCCCCTGCCCGTCAACGCCAGCGCCTGGTGGAACGGCATGCTGGTGCTGCGCCTGTCGGGCGCCGCCGCCGCCGTGCAATCGGCGCTGCACAAGCTGGGTGGCGAGGTGGTCGACCCGGTGCTGGCCGCTGGCTTCTGGCAGGGCCTGCGCGACCACAGCGATGAGTTCTTCGTGGCTGCCAAGGCGGCGGTGGCCAGCGGCGCCACGCTGTGGCGGCTGTCGGTGCCGCAGGTGGCGCCGCCGCTGGCCCTGCCGGGCGAGCACCTGGTGGAGTGGGGTGGCGCCCAGCGCTGGGTGGTCACCACCGCCACGCCAGCCAGCCTGCGCGAGGCGGCCACTCGCGCCGGCGGCCACGCCACCGCCTTTCGCGGCAGCAAGGCGGGCGGTGCATTGGCGCCACTGTCGGCCCCGCTCAAGCGCATCCACCGCGAGATGAAGGCCGCCTTCGACCCCGACCTCGTGTTCAACCCCGGCCGGCTGTACGTCGACCTGTGATTCACCCCTCGTGATGCACACCACCACGAAGCCCCATGTCCGTTGAAGCCGACATGGCCGCCTACTACGCGCAGCGCGCGGCCTACTACGAGCGCGTTTACTTCAAGCCCGAGCGGCAAGACGATCTGCGCGCCATGGAAGGCTGGCTGGCGGGCCAGTTCGTGGGCCGCAGCGTGCTGGAGATCGCCTGCGGCACCGGCTGGTGGACGCCGCACGGCGCCCAAGCCGCCACGCACTGGCGCGCCACCGACCTCAACCCCGAAACCATGGCCGTGGCGCAAGCCAAACCGACCATGCCCGCCAACGTGCGGTTTCAGACCGTGGACGCCTACAGCCTGGCCGAGCTTGACGACGAAAAATTCGAGGCCGCCTTCGCCGGCTGCTGGTGGAGCCATGTGCCCCTGGCGCGCCTGCCGGCCTGGCTGGACACCTTGCACCAGCGCCTGGCACCCGGCGCCCTGGTCGTGATGCTGGACAACAGCTACGTGCAGACCAGCAGCACACCTTTGAGCCGAAGCGATGCCGACGGCAACACCTACCAGCAGCGCACGCTGGACGACGGCAGCGCGCACGAGGTGCTGAAGAACTTTCCCACCGCCGAACAGGCTTTCGGCATGCTGGGGCCGCGCGCCCGGGATCCGCAATGGATCACCTGGCACCACTACTGGGCCTTGCGCTACACGCTGGATTGATCGCCCAACCATGACCACGATGCTGCACGGCCTGGCCTTGCTGCTGCTGTGCCAATCGGCCGGCGAGGTGGTGGCGCGCCTGCTGGCCCGGCATGCCGGCCTGCCCCTGCCCGGCCCGGTGCTGGGCATGCTGGCCCTGGTGGCGGTATTGGCCTGGCAACAGCGCCGGCCGGCCGTGGCCCGGGCCGTGGGCAGCGTGGCCGATGGGCTGCTGGGCCACTTGTCGCTGCTTTTCGTGCCGGTGGGTGTGGGCGTCATCACCCACTTTGCGCTGATCGCCCGCCACGGCCCGCGCATGGCGGTGGCCCTGGTGCTGTCCACCTTGCTGGGCCTGGCCGTCACCGCGCTGGTGCTGCGCGCCCTGCTGCCGGCAGCGGCCGCGCCGGCGCCGGCCGCCCGCACCTGAGACCAGGGCCGCCATGCAGGACTTCGTGCAACTGTGGGTCTACCTGTCGGCCACGCCGCTGTTCGGCCTGACCGCCACGCTGGTGTGCTACCTGGCGGCCCTGGCGCTGTATGCCCGCAGCGGCCACGCGCCCTGGGCCAACCCGGTGCTGTGGACGGTGCTGGCCCTGGCCGGCCTGCTCACGGTCACCGGCACGCCCTACCCCACCTATTTTTCGGGTGCGCAGTTCATCCATTTCCTGCTGGGGCCGGCCGTGGTGGCGCTGGGCTGGCCGCTGTGGCAGCGCCGCGCGCAGTTGCGCCAGCGCGGGCCGGCCCTGCTGGTGGCGGCTTTGGCAGGCGGCAGCGCGGCCTCGCTCAGCGCCGTGGGCATCGGCTGGGCGCTGGGCTTGCCCGGTGACGTGCTGCTTTCGCTGGCGCCCAAATCGGTCACCGCGCCGGTGGCCATGGGCATCGCCGAGCAGCTGGGCGGCATCCCG